>NZ_JBMGJV010000003.1:0-164701 GCF_051025295.1 Candidatus Dedyshia acidiphila
TTTTTTAGGCTCTCGAAGATGGTGTCGACAGCAGCCTCCGCCTTGTTGCGGGGAAGGCCGGTTCGTTCAATCACTCGATGCACAATGTCCTGCTTGATCAAGGCATTCGCTCCAGACCACGGTCGCTTGCAAAAACCGGGCCGCTCGTCTTACGGGAGCTTCGCCACGGCATTGTCAGTATCGATGATGCCTTATAAGATGCAGATTCTGAACAAAATGTGCGACGAAACTGGTGTGTTGTCACACCGGTCACGGCGCAGCGGACGAGGAGTGGAAGTGTCCATCAAGAGCGACATCTGGATCCGGGAACAGGCCCTGCACCACGGCATGATCGAGCCCTTCAGCGAGAAACAGGTCCGGGAAGGTGTCATCTCCTACGGCCTCTCGTCCTACGGCTACGACCTGCGCGTCTCGGATGAATTCAAGATCTTCACAAACGTGAACAGCGCCATCATCGACCCGAAGCACTTCGACGAGCGGTCGTTCGTCACCGTCCAGGCCGATTCGGTCATCGTTCCTCCCAACTCCTTTGCCCTCGCGCGCTCGGTCGAGTACTTCAAGATCCCGCGTGATGTGCTCACCATCTGCGTCGGCAAATCCACCTACGCGCGCTGCGGCATCATCGTGAACGTCACCCCCTTCGAGCCCGAGTGGGAGGGCTTTGTCACACTCGAGATCTCGAACACAACACCGCTTCCCGCGAAGGTCTACGCGAACGAAGGCCTGTGCCAGATCCTGTTTTTTCAGTCCGATCAGGTCTGCGAGATTAGCTACGCGGATCGCCGTGGCAAGTACCAGAAGCAGCAAGGGATCGTCCTGCCCAAGCTTTAGGGCAGCCGAAGTGACGAAGGTACCCAAAGTCGCCGCAACATGATTGACTTGGGTACCTTCGAGCCGCTTAGATGGTTACTAGAACAACGCAGATCTGGGGAAACGGGGTTGAGAGCCACGGAGACGTGCTCGAAGCCCCTTCTTTTTGCCTTCCTGACGCCCTCCGAGCTGTTTTCGCCCCAATCAGCCGGTCTTTTCTTCCCGAAATGCATCTCATAGCGCGTAGAGCGAAGTTCCGTTCAGGCCTGTGACTAGCCTCCGGGACCGAGCGAAATCCCCTAAATCAAGCGGCGCGGCTCTGCCGCAGCTCAAATCTGGAGAAGATCTATCGCTATGAAAAAGTTTCTTGCTGGCCTTGCCCTCGTGGGACTTGGATTTGCTGGGACGAGCCTGACGGCCTCCGCAGCATCGAGCAAAACCGATCTGGATAACCGCCTGGAAGCAGCAACGCGCGTGATCACGGAAGTGGAAGCGGTGCCGGACAAGGCCATTCCGAACCAGATCACCGAACAGGCCACCTGCATTGGCGTTGTGCCCGGGCTCAAGAAGGCAGCCTTCCTGGTGGGTGGTCAGTATGGCCAGGGTGTCGTGACCTGCCACACCGCCCATGGCTGGAGCGCGCCTGTGTTCTTCCGCATCGCGGGTGCGAGCTTCGGTCTGCAGCTCGGTGGTCAGTCGACCGACCTGGTGCTCGTCGCTGTGAACCAGAAGGGTTTCCAGGACCTGCTGAAGAACAAGGTCAAGCTCGGTGGCGATGCAGCAGCCTCGGCTGGTCCTGTGGGGCGCAACGCGCAGGCCGGCACAGACTGGAAGCTCAATGCCGAGCTGCTGACCTACTCGCGGTCGAAGGGCCTGTTCGCCGGCATCGATCTCACTGGTGATGAGGTCTCGCAGAACTTAGACGACACGAACACCTTCTATGGCGGCAGCAACAATTCGTTCGAATCAATCCTGCGGGGCAACGTCCCGGTGCCGGACACGGCCAAGCCGTTTGTTCGCACCGTAGCCAAGTACTTCCACCGCGCGCAGGACGACAAGAAGTAGTCATTCCGCTTTAGCACAAGGCCCGCTCCGCTCTGGAGCGGGCCTTCTGCTTTGCAGATGCCCAAACGCCGCGACCCGCCGGCGAGTGGCACCGGGAGTGGATGCAGGTATAGTCGCTGTTTACGCATGCGCCGACGGTTTGAATACTGGTTCGTCCTCGCCCTGGTGCGTGGACTGGGGGCGCTGCCGCGTGGCGCGGCCCGCGGCCTGGGCGCAGCCCTGGGCGCCGCCGCGTTTGTGCTGATTCCGCGTCTCAGGCGAACGGGTGAGCGCAACCTGGCACTCGCTTACCCTGCCAGCGATCGCGGATGGCGGATGCAGGTGCTGCGCGAGCTCTACCGCTCGCTGGGGCGTCATCTCGCTGAGTTCTGCCTGATGTCGCGCTACACGCGCGAGAGCGCGTCGCAGTTCGTGCGCTACGCGGGACTAGAACACTATCTGAACGCGCGCGACGCAGGACGCGGCGTGCTGGTCGTGACCGGCCATCTCGGCCTGTGGGAGCTCTCGAGCTTCTATCACTCGCTGATGGGCTATCCCATGAGCATGGTGATCCGCCGGCTGGATAACCCACGCGTGGATCGCCTGGTAAACGGCATCCGCTGCATGCACGGCAACACGGTGCTGCACAAAGATGACTTTGCGCGCGGGCTGCTGGGCGCCATGCGGCGCGGCGACACGGTCGGCATCCTGATGGACACGAACATGACGCCCCCGCAGGGGGTGTTTGTCGACTACTTCGGCATCGCTGCCTGCACCGCTGCGGGCCTCGCGCGTCTCGCGCTCCACACCGATGCCATGGTCCTGCCCGGCTTCCTGACCTGGCGCGCGGATGAGAAGCGCTACGTGCTCGAGTTCGGCGAGGCGCTGCGCCTGATGCGCAGCGGCAACATTGAGCAGGACATCGTCACCAACACGCAACTCTGCACCGCCGCCATAGAGCAGTGGGTGCGCCGCTACCCCGAGCAGTGGCTGTGGCTGCATCGCCGCTGGAAGACGCGGCCGCCCGGGGAACCGCCACTCTATCCCTGAGCCCGCAAGCCAAGTGTCCCGCATATAGTGAAGGCATGCGACTGGCAGAACTCGCCGCCCGGCTCGGCGCGGAGTTGCGCGCGTCTTCCCAGACAGGCGAGATCGCTTGTGTCGGCGCACCCGCCTCTGCCGACGCCGGAACCCTCCTCTTTGCCGAGAGTGAGAACGCCCTCGCGGCCGCGCTCGGGAGCGCAGCCGGGGCAGTCCTCACCAACCCGGCGCTGGTGTCTCACGCAGATGGAGCGAAGCCGCTGCTCGTCGTTGCGCATCCTCGCCTCGCATTCGCCCGAGCGGCTCGCCTGTTCGCCGCAGATGAATTTGCAACCGGTGTGCACGCCACCGCGATCGTCGCACCCACGGCTGACTTGGGCGCAAACGTGTCGATCGAAGCTGGCGCGGTAATCGAAGACGGCGCAGTCATCGGCGACAACACTCGTATCGGCGCAGGGACAGTGATTGCCGTGGGCGTGCGGATCGGCAGTGACTGCCGGCTTTACCCGCGCGTCGTGGTCTACGCAGGGACCAGCATCGGCCATCGCGTTGTGGTGCATGCGGGCGCGGTGCTCGGCGCGGACGGCTTCGGCTATGTGCGTCACCCGGCGACCGGCGAGTACACGCAGTTTCCGCAGCAGGGGCGTTTGGTCATCGAGGACGATGTGGAGATTGGCGCAAATGCCACGATCGATCGCGGCGCGCTGGAAGAAACCAGGATCGGTCGCGGCACCAAGCTCGACAACCTCGTCCACGTCGGCCACAACGTCACCATCGGCGAGAACGTGGTGATCGCCGCGCAAACCGGAGTCTCCGGCTCAAGCACCATCGCCGATGGTGTCATCGTTGGTGGCCAGGTCGGAATTGCAGATCACGTCCAGATTGGCCCTGGCGCGATCCTGGGCGCGCAAGCGGGCGTTCCCTCACGCAAGCGCATTCACGGTCCGGGCGTGGTCTTCTGGGGCACCCCGGCCCGTCCCATTCAGCAGTACCTCAAGGACCTGGCCACGCTGGCGCGTCTCACGCGTAGCCGGCGGTAGCGTCTCACATACTATGGCGATCGTCGTTGTCGGTGGACACTCGCGCAGCGTGGGCAAAACTTCGGTGGTGGCGTCGATCATCGCGCGCCTGCCGCAGATGCACTGGACCGCCTTCAAGCTGACGCAGTTCGGGCATGGCTTCTGCTCCGCAAACGGCGAGCCGTGCGACTGCCAGACGGATGAGCACACCGTGGCGATCAGCGAGGAGCGCGACGCGGCGAGCGGCACCGACACTGCCCGCTACCTGGCCGCCGGTGCGATGCGCTCCTTCTGGGTGCGCGCTCGCATCGGCAACCTTGCCGCGGCGATGCCGCGCGTGCGCAAAGAACTCGCGAAGGCGGAGAACGCGATTCTCGAATCAAACAGCGTCCTAGGCCTGCTGCGCCCTGATCTCTACTTGAGTGTGCTCGATCCCGCGACGGCAGACTTCAAGGACTCTGCCCGGCTGTTCCTCGACCGTGCGGATGCGCTCCTGCTGCGCTCGGACACAGGGCACCTGGTCCCGCAGTGGCGCGGCGTGTCGCTGCGGCTCGCGGAAGGCATTCCGCACTTCACCATCGCGCCACCGGACTACATGAGCGATGCCGTCATTGAGTTCATCGCAACACGGCTGGATGAAGCTGCGCACGCTGTCAACCAGCGTGCGCAGTGACTGATTACGCTCTCCGATGGTCGATCAAGGTTGCGGCGCAGCCATCTGCCAGTGGTCGCCCGTCATCGTGAGCGAAGCCGTGGCGGCGTGCGTGTTGTCCAATGCGCTGCCCACGTCCGGAAATGCGGTCTTGATCTCCTGCGTGTTCACCCAAGGCGCAAGATCGCTGATCTTGTAATGATAGTTGACCTGAGCGTTCTGACTACCGTTGCTGGAACTGCCCGGCGTCACGCTGTCGATCGACGTCACGTCACGGTGACCGTAGCAGAAATTTCCGTAGCCGGGTTGCGTCGGGTCGGCAGTCCAGCTCTGCCGCCCCTTGTCGGACAGATCGTAGTTATTCACCTGCTTCGAGGCCACAATCATGACCTTCTTCTCGCCGGTGGTCCGCGTCAGCAGACCGGCATCGGTGAGCGCGTCGTAGTGCTCCGTCTTCGCATCGTCGGAGGTCGCCTCCTGCACTGGAAACTTCTTCGGCGCAGACCACAGGCAGCTCGGGTGCGCCTTGTAGTAGTCGTTGATGGCGCCTTCGTAATTCGGCTTGGTGGCAGACTCCTTGTTACATCCGGCAGCCAGCAAGACGCTAGCCAGGAGAGTTGCTACAGCAGGTGCGGTCGCTCGCATAAGTCGTCCTCTGGGGACTTAGGATGCAAGCGACCCAGATGCGTTCAGCCGAGGACCTTGACCAGTCCTTCAGCATGAAGCTGGCGGAGCAGCGCGAGCACGTCTTGCTCGAGCTCCGCTGCGTCCGCGCGGTACTCCAGCAGCAGCTCACGGCACAGATCCTCGACGCGGATCGGCGAGCCCATCCGCCGCCACACGGAACTGCCGGTCTCGCCCAAGCCATAGCAGCGGCCGCGGCCGATATTCATCAGCACAATCTCGCGATCCACCTCGGTCGCGACGGGCTTGTCGCTCCAGGAGACGATGCTCTGCGCGGTGATGGATGTCTCTGCTGCCATGCGGTCCTCGCATATGATACTGACACTTCGATGCCCACTGCTGTGCCAGCCCACTCCGGCGTCTTCGTTACTTTGGAGCCGGAACTGCGTTTGCTGCTGAGCTGTCTGCGCTGGCCGCTGCGGGAGGACGATCGAGCATCGATCCATGATCTCGCTCTGCAAACTGCGATGGACTGGACGTCGTTCGCTGTTCTATTCCGGCAACATCGCGTCGGCCCGCTGGTCTACCGGGCGCTCACTGCGGCCGACGCCAAGGTGCCATCAGCTCTCGCGGCAGAGTTGAAGAACGCTGCGGTCGAGAACGCGCACGCAGCCATGCGCTATCTGCGCGAGACGAACCGCTTGTGCAATCTGCTCGAGCGAGCCGGCGTATCGGTGCGCGTGCTCAAAGGGGTCCCGCTCTCGCAGCAGGTCTACGGCGATCCGGGGCTGCGCGACGTAGGCGACATCGATCTGCTGATAGCGCCCGGCCAGGAGGAAGCGGCGGACGATGCGCTGCTCGCAGATGGGTTCCGGCGCACCGAGCCGGCCGCGTGCTTGACTCCGGCGCGACGCCGGTCGTGGAGCCGCCACGGCAAGGACTACACCTACGCAGCGGAGCGCTCCGGCTTCGAAGTGGATCTGCACTGGCGCTTGTTCCGCAATCCGCGCATGCCCGGCAACGCACTGGCGCAGATCGCGGATGTGCGGGTGCACTTCGGCGGGCTCGCACTTCCGACGATGGCCCCACTGCCCAGCTTCCTCTACCTCTGCGTGCATGGGGCACTCGAGGGCTGGCTGCGCTTCAAGTCGCTGGCCGACGTCGGCGCATTCTGGCGCGGTTTTTCAGAGGAGCAGAGAAGGGAAGCAGTCAACTGCGCCCGCTTGCACCAGGTTCTGCCTGAGCTTGCATCCGCTCTTTTGTTCGCCGGAGAGTTACGTTTGCTCGATCCGGAATCGCTCAGCCCCGCCATGCAGTTGGCCGCGAGCAGTCGCGAAGCCCGCCACATCCTCGGCTACGCGAGGACCCTGCACACAGCGCAGGACTACCGGCCGACGTCGGGAGATCCGGGCTCCTGGGCGCTGAAGCGCTACGAGTTCGGGTTGCGCCGCAATGCCTGGTATCGGGCTGAGATTGTCCGCCGCATCCTCTTTCGTCCGCGGGTGTGGGAGCAGGTCGACCTGCCGGACGCGCTGTTTCCGCTTTACGCGCTGCTCAGCCCGCTGGAGTGGGTGCTGTTCCACCGCCCTCGGTCCTCGTCACCCGTGCTGGCTTTGCCCCAGAGGACCCGCTGGGCCCGCTGGCGTGGGCTGCCGTTCGCACGGCGTGTGCTGCTCCTGGAGGCGTTTGCTTCCCTTGCTGCTGCGCGCATTGCTCTTGCCGTGCTGCCGGTGCGGGCAGTCTTCCGCTGGCTGGCCAGCCCGCTGCGCCGGGCCACCCGCCGCCCTACGCGCCGCAGTCTGCCTGACACGGCAGAGCAGGTGCGTTGGGCCGTACTGACCGCGGCGCGCTACGGACCGGGCACGTTCGTCTGCTTCCCCCAGGCGCTCGCGGCGCATGCCATGCTGCGCCGGCGCGGCATCCCCAGCGTGATGCACTACGGGGTCCGCCGCTCGCTCGATCAGCAGCTTCGCGCACACACCTGGCTCGAGGTCGGGGACCGCATGCTGCTGGGCGGTGAGGGAGCGCCGCTGTTCATCCCCCTGCACTCGACCGGACCGATCAAGCCTCAGTCCCCGCCGGTCTGAAGCAGCGTAGCCTTGAGCGCCTCGACCACCTCACCCATCGCAGAGAAGCCCCAGGGCCGCCTGAGGCGCAGCGCGCGCGCGCCGTCGAGTACCGAGCCGCAGCGCACGAAATAGCGCTCCGTGAGGCCAAGGGCGCGCACCAGCCAGGCCTGGTAGGTGTGGTCGAGCATGGCCCGGAGCGCCTCCGCCGGGCTCAAGGTCTCGATCAGCACCTGACTGTCGGGCGGCAAGTTCCCCTCAGCTCGCTCCAGCAGGACAATGCCTGCCAGGGGCAGGGGAGCGCTACTGGTCGGGGTGCCCGTGTAGCGAAACTTCTCATCGTCCGTGAAGACGCGCGACAGGCCGTCCTGCGTGGCGCCCAGCGCGTCGAGCGTGGTGGTCCAGAGCTTCAGCCACGGGGCGACCGGGATGACTCGCCGATCCAGCGGGGCGCCGGGGTCGATGAGGAAGATGTCGTCCGAGACAAGCGGGAACCCATGGCCGGCAAGAAAGGCGGCGAGCGAGGACTTTCCAGCTCCGGAGGCCCCGAGGAAGGCAAACGCGCCGGCAGCGGTAGCCACCGCGCTGCCGTGGAGCGGCAGCAGTTCGCGCTGGTGGCAGAGCGCGGCAAAGATGCTGCCTAGCAGGTACGACCGCACGTCGAGCTCGGCAGCGTCGCTCACGGGCTGGATTCGTACCTCCACCCCCTCCCGCACCCAGTACGAGGCCACGCCATCGATGCGCAGCAGGAACTCGCGCGAGGTGGCTTCGCCGCCGTCAAACGCGACCGCGCCGGGCCCGAGCGTGGCGGGGACGGGGCTCAGGGTTATGGAGACCGGCGTCTCCCCGGCCTGTACCCCTGCGCCCGTTAACTCGGGCGCAGGCAGCTCGGGTATGAGCAGCTCCGATTCATAGAGCAGCGGACCGATGCGGTATTGGTTCAGTTTTGCCCCCCGGCACTATCCCCCGGAAGGTGCATACTCCGCACCTTGGGGACCCAGCTATGCTTAACGAGAGTATCCGAGCATCTGTCATTGCAAGCGGGTGGACGGTGCGGAAGTATCTCTCCTGCTTGTGCTTGCGGTTAACTCTGCAGGTGCGGTGTCGGGCGATCCACAAAGATTGATTGACGGTTCCAAGGGATTGCCCCGAAAATAGAGACGGCACACTGGGCGAGCCCGGTGACCGTGAACGTGTATCCGGTCGACGACGGCCGAAGAAGCAACGGTGGCAGAGAGAAACCTGCATCGTATCGTGGTTGGTTTTTTCGGGACGCAGCTTGCTGCGGTTCCCCAAGCGCATGGCCTGCTGAACGGTTCCTCGGAGGATGGATGACGAACACCCCCAATACGAATTCCCAACAACCGGCGCTGTCCGAGGCTGCACAGAAGGTATGGACGAAGCCGTTGCTGGACGTGCTGGAGCTTCCGAGTGCGGAATACGGCACTGCGCCGACTGTCAGCGATCGCCATGGACGGCATAAGTCCGCCTAACGAGGCAGAACGCCTCCTGCTGTCTGGAGTGTTGAGAGAGGAGCGCCGTCAGGCGCTCCTCTTCTCCTTTGTAGCCTTTGTAGCCGCGTACCGAAGGACCGGGTCCAGCCGATGAGCATGCGTGCCGTGGCAGGACTGTACATTCCGGAGCGGACCTGGTCTGCCCCGGCGCTCGAATCCCAGGTCAGCCATATGCTGGCCGGCATCACCTCCCAGCACATGGACCGGACGGTTGCCCATGAGAGGCTTTTCATGGCGGCGGCCCCATTCGCGGGCCGCAAAGCATTCGTGACTGGGGAACGTCCAGCCCAACAAGCGCTGCTGATCGGGGACGTGCGGCTGGACAATGGCGCGGCTCTCGCTCGTGAGCTCGGCCTCCCAGCCTCGAGCACGGACGAGGCGATCGTCGCGGCTGGCTGGCGGCGCTGGAGCTACGATCTGCCGCACCACCTTGAGGGTGGGTTCGCGCTGGCCTGCTGGGATGAGCCGGAGCGGACATTGTTTCTGGTACGCGACCACGCCGGAGAGCGCCCGCTGCATGTGCTTTCGGGCCTCGATCGCGACGGCTGCTTCGGCTTCGCGTCGATGCCCCTCCAACTATGCCGGATGGCCACGCTTGGCCACCGCGTTCACCTGGAACGGATAGCGGAACTGCTGAGTGCCGTCGACCTGGAATCGCCAAAGACCTGCTTCGAAGGCATTGAGCGGCTTCCTCCGTCCCACTGGGTGAAGATCAGCCCTTCAGGCATGGAGACACGTGCCTACTGGTACCCTCTCCAGAGCCGTCCCATCCGCTATGCGCGGGACAGCGACTACATCGAAGACCTCCGCGAGCGGTTCGACCGGGCAACTGGCGTTTTGCTCGCTGACTCTGGTGGCGTGGGCTGCGAGTTGAGCGGTGGGCTGGACAGCACTTCCGTAATGGCAACGGCGGCCACCCTTCTGGCGCGCGAAGGACGACGGCTCACCGCCTTCACAGCGGTGCCCATGCCGGGGTTCAACGGCAACGCGTTGCCTGGCCGTTTTGCCGATGAGGGGCCGACGGCAATGGCATCGGCAGCGCAGCATGCCAATGTGACCCACGTCTTGGTGGATGCTGCGAACCGCGATCTGCTGGAGACGTCGGATCGACTGGCGCGCCTGACGGGCCAGCCTGCCACCAGCCCAGTGAATGAGCTATGGCTCACCGCAATTCTGGACGGCATGCAAGCCCGCGGCCTGGATGTACTGCTCGTCGGCTACGCGGGAAATTACACCATCAGCTTCGGCGGGCTGATCGGCCTGAATAACCTGTTCCGCAGGCTCCGGTGGATCGAGCTCTTCCGCCGCACCCGGGAGTTGCGGGCACGCGGCTACACCTCCTGGCGTGGCGCGGCTGGATGGGCGACAGGCGGCGTAGTGCCGGCGTGGCTGCGCGCACGTTACCACCCGGATCTACGGCACTTCCGCATGGACGCCAGCCCGGTGCGACCGGAGCGCATCGCTGAGCAGAGACTCCGTGAGCGCGCCTTGGACAGCATCTTCGGCGAGGAGAGCAGCCTTGCAGAGATGCGGCGTCGGCTCTACGAGGTCTTCGACGTTGGGGTGCCTAATGGGAGCGCAGCAGCTGGGTGGGGCATCGCCCAGCGTGACCCGACCCAGGCCAGGAGCATCCTCGAGTTCTGCTACGGGATCCCGATCGAGCAGTTCCTTGCCGGCGGGCAGACTCGCTCGCTTGTGCGGCGCGCAATGGAGGGGCGGCTTCCGGAGGCTGTACTGCGGCAGACGATGCGCGGCATGCAATCGGCTGATTGGTATCTGGTGGTGGGCGCACAACGGGAGCGGCTCGCGGCAGAGCTGCGCCGTGTCGGGCATTCTCCGCAGGTGCAGAACCTGCTCGATATGCCGCGCCTGCAGCGGCTTATCGAGACTTGGCCCACGAGCGGCTATAACGACCCGCAGACCTACGAGAGCTACAATCTCGCCCTCACCCGCGGCATCGCGGCCGCGAGCTTCGTCGCATCCTGGGATCCGGACATGCCTCGGGAGATCGATTCGCCGCTCGAAACAACAAGACCCGGCACCGGGCCGGGCCTTGCGGAGACGCATCGCGTCTGATCAGGCGGTGGTGGTTGCGCAGTACTCGTGGAAGGCGCGGACCAGCTCCTGCCCGATCAACTGGGCAGTGGCGCCTTCGATGACATAGCGCTGCATCAGGTAGACCAACTTGCCATCGCGCAGGATGGCGATTGCCGGCGATGTCGGCGGCTGACCTTCGAAGTAGCTGCGGGCCCGCTCGGTCGCTTCCCGATCCTGGCCGGCGAAGACGGTGATGCTCTGGTCCGGCTTGATCTCGCTCTGCATGGCCAGCCGAACGCCGGGGCGCATCTTGCCGGCAGCGCAGCCGCAGATCGAATTCACCACCAGCATCGTTGTGCCGGGCTTGGCGAGCGCCGCGTCCACCTCTGCTGCTGTCCGCGCTTCCTGGATGCCGGCGCGGGACAGTTCCTCGCGCATCGGGACCACCATGATCTCTGGGTACATGCCTGCTCCTTCTCAATTCGGGTTGTGGGTCGCATCGTGCGCCGGTTCTGTCACAGCGCCGCTGCTTCGATTGTAGTCCCGGGCGTTTGGGAATGCGCGTCACCCGGAAGCGCGGAATTGGCTTTGCTCCATGGAACCAGGAACGCTGCACGATTCACGTGGTGAATACACGCGGGATCGCAACCTCCCGTTCACATGGCCTTGACCCTCCGAATTACGGCAATGCCTAGTCTTGGCGCTATTCGGAGGCTTCACTCGATGATTCGCACCCAAAAAATTACCGCGCTCGGTCTGGCAGCCTGCCTCTCCGCGGGCACGGCCGCGATGCACGCGGCCGACTCTGGCGAGAAGCACCACGCCAAGAGAAACGTCATCCTCTTCATCGCCGACGGTTTGCGTCACGGCTCGGTCAATGAAACCGACGCGCCCACCATGCTGGCGTTGCGCAACTACGGCGTTCACTTCGTGAACAGCCATGCCCTGTTTCCGACCTTCACCACGGCGAACGCCTCTGCGATGGCGACCGGTCACCTGCTGGGCGACACGGGCGATTACAGCAACACCATCTTCACCAACTACCCGCTCTACGACACCGGTAACTTCGGCTTCGCCCCAGGCACGGTAACGCCCTTCGTCGAGAACAACCAGGTGCTGACCGACCTGAACGCACACTTCGATGGCGATTACCTGAACGAGGACACGCTGCTGCAGCTGGCGCGCGAAGCGGGACTGAACACCGCGTCCGTCGGCAAGGTGGGCCCGGTCGGCATTCAGGATGCATCGCAACTCAAGCTCGCGGGTAACGCCATTGCCACGCCGCAGACCGTGTTCATCGATGACGCCACGGGCGGCTCCGCCGGGATCCCGCTGCGGGCGGACATCCAGGCAGCTCTGACGGCTGCGGGCCTCCCGCTGACCGCGCCGAACCGCAGCAACGGCTGTGCCGCGACCGCGCAGTGCAACAACGGCTTCTCCGGCAACAACGTCACGCCGGGCACCACGTCGGCCAACTACACGCAGCAGAACTACTTCGCCGATGCCTTCACCAAGGCTGTGCTGCCCACGTTCGTGAAGAATGGCAAGCCGTTTGCCGCCGTCTTCTGGTCGCGCGATCCCGATGGCACGCAACACAACCAGGGCGACAGCCTGAGCAAGCTGACCCCGGGCATCAACGGCCCCACATCGAAGGCCGCGATCAGGAACGCGGACAACGACCTGGCCGAGATCCTGAACTACATCGCAGCGAATCCTGAGCTGGCCAGGACGACCGACATCATCATCACGTCGGATCACGGCTTTGCGACCATCAGCCACCACGAGACGGACACCGACGGCGGCGTGGCGAACAGCTACGCGACCGCCTTCACCTACAAGGACGCGACCGGCCGCGTGGAAGTGAACCCCGGCTTCCTGCCCGTCGGCTTCCTTGCCATCGATTTGGCGCACACCCTCAATCTTCCGCTGTTCGATCCGGACAGCCAGGTGGTGAGTGCCACGTCCGGCAAGAAGGTGTACGAGCCGGTCGATCCGACGATCGCCCAGCAGACCGCAACGGTGCGGCAGCACCCCGCCGCCGGTGATGGCCTGATTGGCGGAACGGGACAGGTCCTTGAGCAGACGGATGCCAAGGTTGTTGTCGCCGCGAACGGTGGTTCGGACCTGATCTACGTGCCGGACCACGATGCTGCACGCGTTCGGGCGATTGTGAAGTACCTGGTCGCCCAGCCATACACTGGCGCGCTGTTCGTGGACGACACCTACGGCCCTATCGCGGGTGCGCTTCCATTCAGCTCGGTCGGCCTGTTTGGCGACTCGCTGACACCGCGTCCGACGATTGCGATCAGCTTCAAGACCTTGTACCTGAACAAGGGTGACCTGCAGTCTGCCGTGCAGATTGCGGACTCCGGCTTGCAGGAAGGTCAGGGCATGCACGGCTCGCTCGGCCGCGACAATACCTACAACAACATGGCCGCGTATGGTCCGGACTTCAAGCGGTTCTACGTCGATAAGGCGCCAGTCTCAAACGCAGATATCGCTCGCACCTTTGCTGCCATCCTTGGTCTTAAGTTCGACGACAGGGGTGATCTGAAGGGACGCGTTCTGCGTGAGGCGCTGAAGGACGGGGACGATGAGGGCGAGGGCCTTGTGCATCATGAGCGGCGTCGTCTCGTGTCGGAGAAGGACCAGACCGGCAAGCGGACAGTGCTCTACTACCAGCGCGTCGGTCAGCACCTCTACTTCGACGAGGCTTGCCGCGTCAGCAACGTCGGCGACAACGACTACGACGACAGCAACGTCTGCCGCTAACCTGCAGCAGCAATGAGAGACGCCCGGCCTCGGCCGGGCGTCTCTCTGTTTGCGTGCAGACTATTGAGCCCAGGCGAGTCCGTCGGCGAAGGGGCCTGCGGCAATCTCCGTGACCTTCCAGTTGGCAAGATCGATCGCCGCTACCTTGCCGGCAGTCGCGCATGACACGTAAGCGGTTTTCTGGTCCGGACGGATCAGCACCTCCTGCGGATTTGCAGGGACTGGCACGTGGCGCACCACGGTGAGCGTCTTCATATCGACGACCGCCACCTCGTTCGCAGCAGGCACTGCGACGAGCAGCCACCTGCCATCGGCGGTCGCCGCGCTGCCATATCCTTTGCTGGGCAACGGGATCCAGGTGCGCAGCTTGCGTGTGCCGGTGTCGATGGCGGCGAGCCGCGGCTGCGTCTCATCTGCCGTGAAGGCCAGCTTGTCGTCGGCTGAGAGCGCGATGCGCTGCACGCCCCATTGGCTCGCGCCCGGCTGCACCACCGGAATCACCGCGAGCGTCTTCCGATTTACTAGGTCGAGCACCGAGACAGTCCCCGGGCCGACATTGGCCGTGTAGCCCAGACGACCGTCATGGGAGATGGCCAGCATGTGCGATTGCTCCTGCCCGGTCGGCACCGAACCGACGATGTGTCCCGATTTTGCATCGACGATGGTGACGGACTTGTCGAGCTCCGTCGTGACGTAGAGCAGGCCGTGCGCCGCGTCGAGCACCGGCAGATGGGGCCGCACGCCGTGCCCGAAGTCGATGTGGTCGACAACGCGCCGGGATGGCACATCGATGACCAGCATCTCGTGGCCGTCAAGCCCGGGCTTGCCCACGCCCGCATTTCCATAGATCGGCAGCCATGCCGTGCGACCATCGGCGGAGACCGCGATCTCATGGCCGTGCAGTCCCGGTGTGTTCTCTGCGACCTCGGCGACCTCACGCTGTGTCACAGGATCGATGATGCTGACATTGCTGCTCTGCTGGTTGACGACGAGAAGTGACTGCGCAGCAGCGGGCAGAAGGAAAGCAGAGGCAAGGGCGAGCAGAGCAAAGCTGCGAGTGGCGTTCATCGGACTCGGAGTATAGCCCATCGGTGCTGGTCGCCCGCCGCTCACGTAACGCCCCGAGTCCTCCCACCAGAGTGGCAATTACTGTGGGCAGCGGCCTCGTGTAGGCTCGCGCTATGGAGTTCCGGCAGCGGGTTGCGCTCGCGCCCTACACCACTTTTCAGATTGGCGGTCCGGCCGCATGGTTCGCCGAGGCGACCACCGAGGCTGACCTCGAAGCCGGCGTCCGCTTTGCCACTGACCGCGGGCTGCGCATTTTCGTGCTCGGCGGCGGCAGCAATGTTCTGGTCGCTGACGAGGGCTTTGATGGACTCGTGCTACGCATCGCGCTCCGCGGACTGACGTTTCATCCAATCGGTGGCGATGTTGTCCTGCTCTCTGCCGCGGCAGGCGAGGACTGGGATGAGCTGGTCGGCCGTACCGTCGAGGCGGGTCTGGCCGGGATGGAGTGCCTGTCCGGCATCCCGGGCACTGTCGGCGGCACGCCCGTGCAGAACGTTGGCGCCTACGGGCAGGAGGTCTCACGCACGATACGCAGCGTGCGCGCCTATGACCGGCAGACCGGCGCCTGGGCCGATCTGGGTGCAGGGGAGTGTGGCTTTGCCTATAGACGCAGCCGGTTCAACCAGGGTCCGGATCTCGACCGGTTCATCGTGTCCCAGGTCACCTTCGCACTGCGCGAGAATGCACCTGCTGCAGTGACGTATGCTGATCTGAAGAATTACTTCGCTGCACGCGCAATCCCGTCGCCGACACTCGCTGAGGTGCGGCAGGCTGTGCTCTCGATCCGCCTGGGCAAGGGCATGGTCGTGACGGCTGACAATCCGGAGCGCTTCAGCGCGGGCAGCTTCTTCAAAAATCCGGTTGTGCCTGAGAGCAAGCTGATGCGGATTGCAGACGCGGTTCACGTGCCAGAGGCGGACGTGCCCCGGTACCCGGCCGGCAGTGGGGAAGTGAAGCTGCCTGCAGCGTGGCTGCTGGAGCATGCGGGATTTGTGAAGGGCTATCGGATGGGCCCTGCGGCCGTGTCGACGCGCCACACGCTTGCACTTACAAACCAGGGCGGCGCGACCGCTGCGGACATCCTGCGGCTGCGCGATGCCATTCAGAGCCGCGTGCAGGAGCTGTTTGGCGTTGCACTCGAACCGGAGCCGGTGGCTGTTCGCTAGATAGACTCGGCCGCGTCGAGCCGGCGCAGCATGTCATCCAGCAACGGATCGAGTGGTTCCCGCCGCTGACGCCACTCGGGCGGGATGCCGCTGACCCCGGTTCGCATCACCACAATGCCCCCGACGATCGCGCAGTTCGTGTCCATATCACCGCCGCCGTCGATCGTGTTCCACAGAGCCTCTTCGTAGTCGCCAAGATGACGCGCTGCGCACCAGAGCGCAAACGGAACGGTGTCGCGTGCGGTCCCGTGAGCTCCATTGCCGACGGTGAGTGCGGCCTCGAGAGGGTCCGTGTTCCGGGGCATGCGCAACGCCTCACCGATGCTGTCGCGCATCCGGCCGGCGGGCGTGCATTCGATGACCTGCTCGAGAAAGTGCTGCGGGGAAATCACGGTTGTATGCTCGCGATCGCGAGCGGCCAGAGCTGTGGCAATCGCGACGGCGACCGCTCCCGCGACACCGTCCTGGTGGCAATGTGTCGCGATGGCCGACAACGTCGCCTGTTTGGTGGCAGATTGAAGGTCTGCGGCGAAGTAAGCGCCCACGGGCGCAACCCGCATGGCGGCGCCGTTGCCCATCGATCCCTGGCCGCCGAAGAGCGCCTGCGCTTCCTCGAACCAGTTCTCTGTGCCAAGCGCATGCAACCGGAGTAGCAGCCCATTCATGGCCGCGCCGTAGCCGCGCTCCGGATCGTGGTGGTACGCGAAGTTTGCAGCCAGGCTGCGCGATTCAATGCCGCCACGCCGCGCCAGCAGGGCGTAGATGGACGCAGCCATCATCGTGTCGTCTGTGAATCGCCAGGGTGCAGCTGGCAGTCTGCGCCGGGAGCGAAAGTCAGCCGCGCGGTGCTGCGGCTGAAAGAAGCACTCGCCAAACGCGTCCCCGCAGGCCAGTCCTTCAAGCGCCTCGCGTGCCCGGGCCAGCGGAGCTTTTTCTCGAGCGGGTGTCAGCACAGTCGTATGGCCCGAATTGTCACCTGCATCGCTCCCGCCCCTTCTGGGCCCGTCACTCTGTTGTGCTCCACGCATGGGCCACCACGGCAGAAGGGTGCCTGCCGAGAAAGGTACCTGTGGGGGTCACATGGAAATGTAGCAGTCCGCAGTTGCCTTTTGTGCGCCACTGTTCGAGCAGCTTCCGATCGCAGCGGATCGGCCGCCCGAGTGCGCCTGCGCAGCTTCCGCGGAGACTTGCCCGTGTATCTGGGGGTGACTAGCGTCCCCTACCATTAGGAGCGATAGCCCACACCTCGAGGTTGCTGCATCGGCATGGAACCTTTCGCTCTCGGACGGATATCTCGACTCGACCGCCGACCCTCTCATTGCCACTTCGCTCTATTCCATCGAAAAGAATTTTCATGCCGTCGAATCGATCTGCTGGCCAGGTCAGTCCAGGGCACGCAGCAACGACGCGCGCTCGTCCGCTAACACGTCTGCTGCCGAACCCTGAGCCACGATGCGCCCGGCTTCCATGCGCAGCACCTCGGCTCCGGGCTGCATGCCCAGACGCCAGCCTTCTGCTACATCGTGGGTCACGTAGAGCGCCGGCGTGTTCGTGGCGCTTAGCCAGAGATCGAGATCGGTGAGGATCGCATCCTTCAGGGCAAGGTTGAGACCAGCGAACGGCTCGTCGAGCAACAGAACATGTGGGTGCGGAGCTAGCGTGCGTGCAAGTGCAACTCGCTGCTGTTCGCCACCAGAGAGTTGGGACGGCTTGCGTGCCAGCAGCGGCTGCACGCGGAAGAGCGTCGCCATCTCGTCTACGCGGCGCTCCCGCTCCGCGCGTGCGAGCGGCCTCAGCCCGAATGCGATGTTGTCACGCACAGAGAGGCCGGGGAACAGCGCCGCGCGCTGCATCACCATGCCACAGCCGCGTGCCATGGGCGGCAGCCAGCGGCTGGTCTCGCTCTTCCACACGGTGCGACCCGCGAGTGTAATGATCCCCTTCGCAGCGTGACCTCTTTCGCCGCGCGGACGCAGAAGTCCGGCGAGTATGCGGAGCAGAGTCGTCTTGCCCGCGCCGGATGGTCCGACCAGCACCGCCTGACATCCGCGCAGTTGCGCCTTGGCGTGGAAATGAAGACTGCCGACGCGGGCACGGATGGCGAAATCGAGCCACGGCGTCTTCTGCTCAGACATTGTTGCGGACCCGCTCGTGCGTGGGCCATCTCTGCAGGGTGGAGACGGCCAGCAGCGCGACAAGCGATACACCGACCAAGGCCAGAGCTGTGTGATTGGCCGCGGAGTAATTGCCACTCTCGACCTGATCGTAGATAGCGATGGAGAGTGTGCGTGTGACGCCGGGGATGGATCCGCCGAGCATCAGGACGACACCAAACTCGCCGATGGTGTGGGCGAAGCACAATAGTGCGGCGCTCACGACGGACCACCGCGCCGACGGCAGCAGCACGCTGGTGAGCGTGCGGATCGGGCCTGCGCCGAGCAGTACAGCCGACTCAAGCAGCGCTGGATCGGTGGCGCGGAACCCCGCCAACACCGGCTGCACCGCGAAGGGGAGGCTGTAGATCACGGAGCCGACCACCAGCCCGGGAAAAGTGAATGCGAGCGGATGCCCGATCAGCGCGATCATGCCGCGTCCGACGGCGGTAGACGGCCCGAGGAGCACCAGCAGGTAGAAGCCGAGCACCGTCGGCGGCAGTACGAGCGGCAGCCCGACCAGCGCCTCCACCATGCGTGCGCCGATGCTGCGGGACCGCGTGAGCCATGCTGCGAGCGGAAGAGCGAGCGGCAACAGGAGTGCCGTGGTCAGGCCCGCAAGTCGCAGAGTGAGCAGCCATGCCTGGCGGTCCATGGGTTAGCTCTGCGCTCCGACACACGTTGGCGCCATCAGGAGAGAGGCTCCAGACCGCGGCGGCGCAGCTCGGATTGCGCCTGAGCGGAGTGCAAGTATCGCTCGAAGGCAACCGCGCCGGCTGTATTCGTGCCATGGCGCAGCACGAGTTCGCCCTGCACGATAGGAGCGTACGCAGTCTGCGGAATCGATTCGGCATGTCCTTTGCTGCTCAGGGTGCGCGCGAGTGTCAGCGAGATCAGGCCGACCTCCGCATTGCCGCTGTTCACGAACTGCGCGGCCTGCGCGATGTTCTCTGCTGTGCGCAGTTTGGTCTGCACAGCTGGCAGAAGGTGGAGCGAGGTGAGCGCCTCGAGGGCTGCGCGACCGTACGGCGCATGCTGCGGATTCGCAATCGCGATGCTGTGGACCTCGGGGCTTGCAAGCTGATCGAGCCTGAGTGGCTGAGCGGCTGTCGACCAGAGAACCAGCGTGCCGCGCGCATACGGGTGTGGCGATGCGTCGGGTGCGCCCAGTCCCTTCTGCATCAGGCGCTGCGGAAAGCCCATGTCTGCGGCGAGGAAGAGATCGAAGGGCGCACCATTCTCGATTTGCGTGGTGAGCGTCGCGGACGACGCGTACGACGCGACGGTATGGATGTGCGTGTCGCGTTCGAAGTCGGCGAGCAGCGCGGGAAGCACTGGCTCCAGGTCCGCGGCCGCTGCGATGCGCAGCACGGGAGCGTCACGCTCAGCCTGCGCAACGCAACACACCAGCAGCAGACCGAGCAGCAGCGGCGCGAGTAGCAGTGCTGTTCGACAGCGGTGCAGCATGGAGCGGCGATCACACACGCAGCAGCATGACCTCTGTCGACTTGATGAGCGCAGCCGCGGTCTCGCCGACTTCGAGCTGCAGTTCACGGACAGCGTCTGAGGTGATCAGCGACGTGATCACCTGGCCGCCGATCGAGAGCTTCACCTGCGCCAGCAATCCTTCGATCTTGATATCGACCACGCGGCCGACCAGTTGGTTGCGCCCGCTCACCGTGCGCAGCATCTGCCGCTTCGGTGTCTCCGGCCGCCGTGCCTTGTGGAGCAGGCCGTCGAGCTCTGCTTCTGGAATGCGATAGTGGCCGCCCGGCGTCTTGATCGCCTTCAGCTTGCCGCGATAGAGCCACTGCTTCATCGTCGGATACGAGATGCCCAACCGTAGCGCGGCCTCACGAGGAGAGAGCAATTCCGCCATGGTGACAAGTATACGATTCTTTCCAGTTTGCATTGCGCTGAATGGAGCGACATGACGCGGTAACTTGAGTCCCGATGACTCCTCTGGTACCTAAGTTTCGTTTACATTCCACGGGCCACCCGCCTATTTTCACCGACGTGGGCAGTTCTGGGGGAGGGCTGCTCTAGCGCCCGCGGCTTCTTCGGAGGCCGCGGGCGCTTTTGATTGCACCGGCCTGCCGCTAAGATTGGGACAGGGGTGAGGGGGCTTGCGACTTCTGAAGCGGACCTGCATCTCTTAATAGAGAATTTCCGGGGCAAGACCCGCGGGCTGGCCGCTGAAGACAGCGGTACCAGGATGGAGGAATATGGCAGGTCATGGGATCACCGAGGTCAACGATGCGAACTTCGAACAGGAAGTTCTCCAGTCCAGCGAGCCGGTACTGGTCGACTTTTGGGCCGCATGGTGCGGACCGTGTCGCGCACTCGCCCCGATCGTCGATGAGGTCGCCGCAGCCTATCAGGGCAAACTGAAGGTCATGAAAATGGACGTGGACCGCAATGCGGCAACGCCCGCGCGGTACGGGATCCGTGGTATCCCTGCGCTGCTGCTCTTCAAAGGCGGCAAGGTAGCCGAGCAGATCGTCGGTTACGTGCCGAAGGAAACGATCGATCGCAGCATCAGCAAGGTACTGACCACCGCACCCGTCGCTTAAGCGGACATAGAGGGCGAAAGAGGCTCGGCCAATGGCCGGGCCTCTTGCTGTTTGCGCCAGAGTCTCGGATCGCCACCCGGGGTCAGGCGTACTTGCGTAGGATTCCGAGCACCCGGCCTTGTATGGCGAGTTGCTCCGCAGGCACGTAGATAGGCGCCATCTCGGCGTTGGACGGCTGCAGACGAACGCGTTCGCCTTCGATGTAATAGCGTTTCAGCGTCGTCTCGCTGCCGCGCACCAGCGCCACCACGATCTCCCCCTGCCGCGCCGTCTTCACCCGCTCAACCAGCACATAGTCGCCATGGACGATGTGCTCGTCGCGCATGGAGTCGCCGCGCACCTCGAGCGCAAACACATCCTTGTTCCCAATGATGTCGCCGAGCGAGATGGACTCCGAAGTCTCGGCCGCGTCGACCGGCAGACCCGCAGCGATCCGTCCCATCAGGGGAAGCCGGTCCGGCTGCCGCGTCTTGCTCTTCTGCGGCAGGATGTCGATCGAGCGGCTGCGATTGTGCGCGCGCTCAAGCAGGCCCTTCTTCTGCAGGTTCGTGATGTGCTTGTGCACCGTGGCCAGGGACTTCAGATTGAGCCCCCGGGCAATCTCATCGAAGGAGGGCGAGTAGCCGTTCTCCTCGACGAAGTTGCTGATGAAGTCGACCACCTCTTTTTGCCGGCGTGTGACGGACATGCCGCCATTCTAGCGAACAAACAGCGAAGTGGAGCGAAGAATTCTTCGCCTTTCGTTTCTGGCGTCCCAAAGTGGTACTCAGGCGAAGAGGCGTACCAAAAGCGAAAGTGGGGCGAATAAAAGTGAAAGCAAATTCTTGCCAAACCACCCCCGCTGACGAGATCGTGTCCTTGCACACCGGGCCTCAACCGGCGGCAAACCGAGGTATCTACCTTGCGACTCCTGATTGCTGAACACGATCCTGCCCTGGGCCAGTTCCTCGAGCGCTCCTTCCTGAAGGAGGGCTACACCCTGACCGTGGTTCAACACGGCGATGCCGCTGTTCAGGCCATCGCAGCGGGGGACTATGACCTGCTGCTGCTCGACCTCGACCTGCCGGACCAGGCTGGAATGGGAGTGCTCGAGGCGGCACGTCAGTTGGGCAACGGGATGCGGGTGCTGGTGCTCGCTTCCGGCGCCGGCGAACTGGATCTGCGGCTGGCCTGCTACGGCGCCGGAGCGGATGACTGCCTAGCGAAACCTTTCGCCATCCGCGAACTGAAGGCGCGCTGCCAGGTGCTGGCTCGCCGTCACGACGCGATCCCTCGACTGCGCTGCGGCGCGCTGGAACTGAACCGTCTGGACCAGACCCTCGCCTCCGAACAGGGCGATGTGTCGCTCAGCCGGCGCGAGTTCGGGCTGCTCGAATTCCTGATGCTGCACCGCGGCCGTTGCGTCTCTCGCGCCACCCTGCTCGAGCACGTCTGGAGCACCGGTGAAGGCGGCAACCCCAACGTAGTGGATGTCTACATCAACTACCTGCGGCGCAAACTGGGCGCGAACGGCGTGCTGATTGAGACGGTCCGTGGCCAGGGCTACCGCATCGCGTCGCCCCAGATGGGCCGGCCCAGTCTTCCGGTCCCCCTGCCAATGCTGCCCGCCGCCTTTCACACGGGATACCAGCAGGCTGTCTCCTAATCGCGCTTTCCGCGATTGTGCCTCTTGCGATCCGATCCGCGCCCCGTTCACCAGCACACGCACAGAGGAATCCATGGCCACTGCACCCATCTCCACCAGGAAATCCGCCACCATCGTCGTCCTGAGCGCCAGTCGGGAGACGCGCCTGCGCCTGACCACGGCGCTGGCCTCGCAGCGTTGGGACGTGCACGAGGCCGACGGCGGTGCGGCCGCTCTGCTGCTGCTCGACCGATTGAAGCCGCAGGCCACCCTGGTGGAGGGCACGCTGCCCGATCTGCACATCGACGACTTCGCCGAGGAGGTCCGAGCCAGCCATCCTGGTGTTGATCTGATCGCGCTCGATGGCGTCATGGCCGAGGGCAGCGGAAGCGCACGCAGCCCTCGGCGGGGAGAGCTCCTGCAGGTCCTCCGCTCCGTCTGCGGTGAGACCTCCGCGGTCGGCCCCCGCGTTGTTCCAGAACTACCGAAGCCTTTCCCCGCCGTGGCTCCACAGCCGGAGACAAGACTCCGTGTGCCGGGCCTGATTGGCGACTCTGCCCGCATGCTCGAAGTCAGCCGTCGCATCCGGCTGGTCGCCCGGCGTCGCACCACGGTGCTGATCCAGGGGCCGACCGGCAGCGGCAAAGAAGTCGTGGCCCGCTCGCTCCACGAGCTCAGCGATCGCGCGCAGGCACCGTTTATCGCGCTGAACTGCGCCGCCATTCCCGAGGCCCTGCTCGAGGCCGAGCTCTTCGGCCACGCCCGCGGCGCTTTCACTGGCGCTGTGCAGCGTCGGCTGGGCCGCATCGAGGCAGCCCAGGGCGGCACACTCTTTCTCGATGAGATCGGCGAGATGCCGCTGTCACTGCAATCGAAACTGCTGCGGTTCCTTGAAAGCGGTGAACTGCAGCGGGTCGGTGAAAACGAGACGGTCAAGGTCGATGTGCGGGTGATCGCGGCAACGCACCAGCCGCTGGCCCGGCGCTCGCAGGAGGGCAGCTTCCGCGCCGACCTCTTCTATCGTCTGTCGGTCTTCCGCATTGAAACGCCGGCGCTGGCCGAACACAAAGACGATCTGCGCGATCTGGCAGCGCACTTTCTTGGCATCTCCTGCCGGGGCGAGGCTCGGAAGCAGCTCAGTGCCGCCGCCATGGACCGGCTGGTCGAACACTCGTGGCCGGGGAACGTCCGCGAACTCCAGCATGTCATCGAGCGCGCCGTGATCCTGGCCGAGGATCGCCTGGTCATCGCTCCGGAAGAGATCGAGTTCGACCTGGCCTGAGCGTCGGCTGCTTAGAAAACCCTAAGTGCGGACGCCGGCCGAGTGGCAGCCCGCATGCAAAAGGAACCATGGAGGCGGAATCGGATGAATCTGACGACCCCACTAGCCGACCAGCTCACGCACTACATGGATTTGGCGACCACGCAGTTAAAGGCGACCGCGGCCAACATGGCCAACGTGGATACGCCAGGATTTCGCACCGTCGGCTTCGATTTTGAGGGCGAGATGCGCCAGGCGCTGGCCGGTCATGCCCAGGCGGCCGGAACCGGCGGCCCGCCACTGAAGGAAGTCGACGGCCTGCTGGCCCGTCCGGACGGCAACAACGTCTCGATGGATCGCGAAGGTCTGGTGATGGCCGAGGCGCAGCTGAAGTTCCGCACCGGGGTCGAGCTGGCAAAGCGCGAGTTTGCCCGCGTGCTTGATGCGATTCACGCAGACACGAAGTAAGCAGCGCAACCGCGCTGAATGCGCAGGAAAGGAACAGGCGGACGAATGAATCTCTTCGGCGTTCTTGGTGTGAGTGGTTCGGCGCTGGCAGCAGAGCGTGTCCGTGCCGAGGTGACCGCGTCAAACATGGCCAACGCCAACACGACGCGCACCGCCGACGGCAAGCTGTTCCAACGGCAGCACGTGATCTTCGAGACCGCAGGCCACTCTGGCAGTGACGCCGGCAACGGCGGTCTGCTCGGTGGCAGCTTCGCTTCGACGCTAGAGAGTCACGTCGGGGGATTGATCGCGCCTGGTGGCTTTACCGGCTCGGTCGGCACTCTTGGCGAGCCGACTGCCGGTGGTGTGCAGGTTGCCGGCGTGGTGAGCGATAACGGCCAGGGGTTGCGTCGCTACGATCCGCAGCACCCGGATGCGGACAAAGACGGTTACGTGACCTATCCGGACATCGACCCACTCACGGAGATGGTCGACCTTATGGGCGCAACACGCGCCTACGGACTGAATGTTTCTGCGATCCAGGCGACGAAGCAGATGATCAGCGCGTCGCTCGATCTGTTGAAGTAAGCCGCACTCTTGCACCACTTGGAGACTCTATGCCGATCCCATCGCTCTCGAACCTTCCTCCGATTCAGTTATCACCTGCAACCAGCGCACTTGCGCCCGCCCAGCCGGGCGCTCCGTTCGCTGCCCTGATGCGCAATGCCATGCAGCAGATGAGTGCGCTCGATGCGAACGCTGCGCAGGCAGTGGACGGGGTAATGTCCGGCAACGGCACGGACATCCACACCGCCATGATCGCCACCCAGAAGGCGGATCTCGCCTTCCAGATGGCGCTCTCCTTCCGCAACAAAGCGGTGGGCGCTTATCAGCAGTTGATGAACACGCAGTTCTGATCGGCAGGTCCTGAGCGATGGAAACGGCAACCAACTCCACATCGTCAGCACTCGCCATGCTCGCGCCGGTCACTCGATCGTGGCAGCGCGTCCTGGCGCTTCCGAGGAAGACGCGTCTGCTGCTCGCGGGCACCGGCGCAGCGGTGCTGTTTGCGGCGGGTATCTTCTCGTCGATCGTGCTGCAGCCGAGCTCGCGGGTGCTCTATGCGCATCTCGACCCGACCGATGCCCGTGAACTGGGCGACCAGCTCACGGCCGCCAAGATCCCCTTCGAAGTCACGCCCGACGGCAGCACGCTGACCGTGCCTGCAGATCAGCTGGACAAGGCTCGGCTGGAGACGGCGGCCAAGGGCGGACCGAAGAGCGGCCGCATGGGCTTCGAGCTATTCGACAAGCCGAACTGGGTCGGCTCCGAGTTCGATGAGCGCGTCAACTATCAGCGTGCGCTCGAAGGCGAGCTCGAGCACACCATCGCGAGCCTCGGCTCCGTGCAGTCCGCGCACGTCCACCTGGTGCTGCCCCATGACTCACTCTTCACGGCGCAGCAGGAAGAGGCGAAGGCCTCCGTTGTGCTCAAGCTGAAGCGCCGCAGTCTGAGCGAAGACGAGGTCGACGCCATTCGCAACCTCGTCGCCAGCGCCGTCGATCACCTGAGTCCGGGGCGCGTGGTGCTGGTGGACGCCGATGGACGGAGCCAACTCGGCGTGCAGAACGCGAGTCACGCGACCGACGAAGAACAGCAGCGCCTGGCTGATCAGTTGATTGCCACACTTGAGCCTATCGCCGGCGAGGGAAATGTTCGTGCCTCGGTTCATCTTGAATACGACATGACGGCTGCGGACGAGATGCAGGAGATCTACGACCCCACTCACGTGGTGACGCTCTCGATGCAGCGATCGGAGCAGGAATCCGGCGAACACACCACGCCGGGAGGCGTGCCCGGGACCGCCAGCAACGCACCCAACACACAGCCTCCGCTGCTGCCGCCGCCGCGCACGCCGGCCACGACCAGCATTAAGGAAGAGAGTGGCAGCTACGGCGCCTCGAAGACGACGCGCCACACGGTCGCGGGCCCAGGGCGCCTCAAGCGCGCCACGGTCGCGGTTCTGTTGAACGACCGGGTGGAGCACGCCGGTCCGCGCGGGCAGTTCTCGCGCGTGCCGTGGAAGCCGGAACAGATCAAGCGCATCACTGAGCTCGCCCAAGCAACCGTCGGGTACGACGCTGGTCGTGGGGACATGATCTCGGTCGAGAACATCTCGTTCGACACCAGCTCCGAACAGAGCGCGTCGGTGGTCGAACGAGCTCTCGGCACAGCGCGCAGCCTGGATCTGCCGCGCTATGCAGCCGCGCTGGTCGGCCTGCTCGCACTCATTCTGCTGGTGCTCCGGCCGGTCACGCGCAATTTGGCTGTGACTGCGGCGCTGCCCGCACCCGGCAGTCTGATATCCGTCAGCGATGAAGCTCTCGAGCCGCTGGCTGCTCTGGCCAGTGGAGAGCCGGTTCGGCCGCCCCTGCCCACCCTGCTGGAGCGCGTCTCGGCCAGCGTCAACGCAGACCCGATGCAATCCGCCCGCCTGCTGCATGCATGGCTTGAGAGCGACTGAGGAGAGATGATGCCAGAGCTGACCAGTGCTGCCGTTCCCGCAACACCTCCTCCGCCCCCGGTGCTCGTCGGTCGCGCATCGACGCTCACAGGACGACGCCGTGCAGCCATTCTTTTGATGGCGCTCGGCGAAGACGTGGCGCGGCCCGTCCTCCAGGAGCTTCCTGAAGCGATGATCGAGCTGGTCGCGGCAGAAATCACTGCGCTGGACCAGATTCCCCCTGAGCTGACCAACAGCGTGCTCGAGGACTTTGAAGAGCTGCTCCGATCACAGCAGCAGAATCTGCGCGGCGGCATGGCCTCCGCCAACCGACTGCTCACGGGCGCCCTCGGCTCCTCGCGCGCAGATGCGGTCATGCTGCAACTGCAGCGCGCCAAGGAGGCGAATGACAGCAATCTCGCGATGCTGCAGCGCGTTGACCCTGCACAGTTGAGCAAGTCGCTCGAGAACGAACATCCGCAGACGGTTGCGCTGGTACTGGCGCACCTCGACCTGCAGCGCGGATCGCAGGTGCTCAGCTCGCTTGGGGAAGAGCAGCGCGTCGCCGCGGTGCAGCGGCTGGCTGAAATGCGCCACTTCTCGCCCGAAGTTGCACAGCGGGTGGCACGCATTCTGAACCAGCAGCTGCAGACCGTCGGTGATGCTCAGAAGCGTTCCTACTCTGGTTACAAAGCGGTGGCCGACCTGCTGAACGGGCTCGAAGCCGAGGCGTCAAAGAAGATCCTTGACCGGGTCGAGATGGAGTCTCCGGAGACGGCGATTCACGTCCGCAACCTGATGTTCACGTTTGAAGACCTGCTCAATGTGCCGGGCGCAAGCGTGCGCGATCTGGTGGCCAGCATCGACCGGCGTCAGCTTGCGCTCGCCATGAAAGGGACCAAGGACGAGCTGCGGGCACATATTTACAAGGCTATGTCCACGAGGGCTGCCGAGATGCTGCAGGAAGAGATCGAAGTCATGGGCCCAGTCCGCTCGCGCGAAGTCATGCAGGCGCAGCAGAGCATTCTCGCCAGCGCGCGCCGCATGGAGGCAGCCGGACAGATCATCCTTAAGCTCGAACAGGGCGACAGCCTGATGGTCTGACGCAGCTCGACCGATCGCGCATAGCGGAACAAAAGGGAAGAGGCGCACGAGATGGACGCAGAAATCCGACGCATGACCTACGCAAGCAAGCCCCCGATGAACAAGCTCCCCCCGGGGCTCGCCTCACTGTTCGGACAGTCCCCGGTCACTCGCATTCGGTATGACGGGTCGGTCAACACACCGACCTCGCCAATAGGCGCCGTTCCCGCGCCCACGCATGTGCTGCTTGAGGCCCGTATCGCAGAACTTGAGGCAGCGCAGGCCTCTCTCGAATTCCGGCACGCAGAAGCACTGCGGGATGCCGAGGCCGCAGCCTCCCATGTATTGCACCGCGCGCTTGCTGAACAGAAAGCGTTGCTTGACGGCGAATGGGCCTCGCAAACGCAGGCAAGTCTCGCGGCCTTCGAGCAGGCTCGCACGGAGTATTTTGCGCAGGCCGAAGCGGCTGTCGTCCGGCTGGCGTTGGCCATCGCCCGCCAGATCATTCATCGCGAGTCGCAGGTCGATCCGCTGCTGTTGCGCGGCGCCGTGCGCGTAGCGCTCGAAGATGCGCAGGGTGGTACGACCTGCGTGCTCGAGGTTGCTGCGCATCGCCAGGCCCTCTGGCAGGACTGGATTAACAAAGACGGGCAGCTGCGCGCAGAGGTGCGCGGCGTCGAAGGCGTCCCCGACGATCACTGCCGCGTCATGCTCGGATTGAGCCAGGCTGACCTGAGCACCGAGGCGCAGCTGGCCGAGATCGAGCGTGGCTTCTTTGATCTGCTGCGCAAGCCCGCCGGAGCGCGGGCGACGGAGCCTGCGTGATCGGGGACCTCTCCGCATTGGTTGGCGCATGCGAGGGCTATCTCGGACGTGAGAGTGCGTGGCACTGGACCGGCACAGTCGTGAACGCGGCCGGTCAGAGCCTGGAGTGCGCCGGTCCGGTCGCCTCGGTTGGTCATGGCTGCGAAATCCTCGACAGTAGCGGTCAACGCTACGCCGGCGAGGTGATCGGCTTTCGCGGAGAGCGCGTGCTGGTCATGCCGCTGGACGCGATCGACGGCGTCCGACATGGCGATGTGGTCGTGGGCTTGGGCCGACCGCCGGAGTTTCCCACTGGTCCCGCCCTCATCGGACGTGTGCTCGATGGAAGCGGCCGCCCGCTGGACGACCTCGGGCCGCTGCCTGCTTCCTGCTACGCTCCCGTGCATCGTCCGCCGCCAGCACCCAGCGATCGTGTTCCGATACGCGATCCGCTTGCCACCGGCGTGCGCGCCATCGATGGCATGCTCACTGTTGGGCGCGGTCAGCGCATCGGTATCTTTGGCGGATCCGGCGTGGGCAAGAGCACGCTCATCGGCATGATGACGCGCTACACCAGCGCGGACATTATCGTCGTCGGCCTCGTGGGCGAGCGTGGCCGCGAGGTCGCAGAATTTCTTGAGGACGCGCTGGGAGAGGAGGGACGACGCCGTTCTGTTGTCATCGTCTCGACCTCCGACCAGTCGCCTCTGCTGCGAATGCGCGCTGCGCTGGCGGCGACCACTGTCGCCGAAGGTTTCGCAGCCGAGGGCAAGGATGTTCTGCTCATCCTCGACTCGCTGACTCGGTACGCGATGTCCGCACGCGATGTCGGCCTTGCTGCCGGGGAGCCGCCCACCGCAAAGGGCTACACCCCATCTGTCTTCAACCGATTGGCGAAGCTGGTCGAGCGTGCCGGTCGATTCCAGCAGGGCAGCATCACTGCGTTCTACACCGTTCTCATGGAGGGTGACGATCAGCAGGATCCGATCGTCGACTCTGTGCGCTCCTTCGTCGATGGGCATGTCATGCTTTCGCGCGCGCTTGCCGCGGAGGGTTGGTATCCACCCATCCACGTGCTCGATTCCATCAGCCGGTTGATGCCGGCCATTGCCTCGGCCGAGCAACTGGACGCGGCCGCTCAGCTGCGTCGCGCGATGGCGGTCTACGATCGTGCCTCTGACCTGATCCGCATCGGTGCCTACCGCGCTGGCACAGATCCAGAGCTGGATCGCGTGATCGCTCTGCAACCAGCGATACGGCAGCTGATGACGCAACGTGCGACCGAGCGATCCTCGATCGAGCAGTCCGTAGAGGAGATGCTGCAGGTGACTACTTCGTGAGCACGAGCCGGTCTCTTCGCAGACTTCTCGCTCTCCGCGTGCTCGAACACGAGCGGCAGGAAGCGATCCTGCTGACCAAGCGCCAGCGACGGCAGCTCTGCTCCGACGCGATCGCACGCCTCGATCACGAGGATGCAGCAGCAGCCCAGGCGCGCTTTGACGGGCTTGCAGTGGGCGATGCCTGGCAGGCGCTGGCTTCGGAGATGGTGCTCGCCTGCTCGTCTTGGAAGGGCTTGCGCCTTGCGCAGGAGATGGAGCGACATGAGCAGGATGTGGCTGCTGCGGTCCAGGCCTATCAGCAGGCGCGGAACGAGATGCGGCAGGTCGAGACAGCCTGGCATGAGAGCCGTCGACGCGACGCGCAGGAGGCAGTCCGGCGCGAACAGAAGCTGGCGAATGAGTGGTATCTCGCTGCGTTACTCCGACGTCGGCCAGAGTCCTCCGATGAAGATCAGAGCCTTCCAAGAATTACAGCCGCTGCTGCCGCAGAGAATGGTGTTTCGAATGCTTCAGGACATATTGCATGAACTCGAGCGCTCCCATCACCGCATCCGCGGCACCTTTGCAAACAGCCGCTCCCGCGCGACCGCACCCCGGTGATTTTCTGGGTGCGATCCAGGCGTTGCTGATCGCGAATGGGCAGCACACCGTGGCTCAGACCACATCCGGAAGCGCCGCGCTTGAGCTGCGCCCCGATGTCCAGAACCCACATGCGCCCGATCAGCCTGCCAGCGCAGTCCCTGCGCAGCTGCGAACCAAGCCGGTGCCCTTGCAGGAAGCGGCAGGGGCACCCGAGCCGCGCCTCCTGACGACGGCAACCGACGCACTTGCGTCACTGCGGAAGCCGGTAGAGCAGGCCGCACTGTCGGAGCCGCGCGCCACGGACGGGAAGGCACACTCCAGCAACACCACGAAAACCTCCAGTGCTGGAACGAAGCCCGGATCCGGAGCTCGTTTGCAGGCGTCGGCTGTCCTCGCGCCTGAAATGCAGCTCGGCACGGCGCTCCATCAATACACGGCTTTGACTTCGACTCCTCTGATTGTTCCAGCGGCCTCCGCTCAACCGCAGCAGCCTGCGGGCTCGCCTTCTGCCTCCATGAACTCTCCGGACAGCAGCTCGGGGCAAGCGCATCAATCGGGCTTGTCTTCACTGCGTTCCTCCGTAGGAGTCGGCACTCTGCTCAAAACGAGCGCGGGTCTGGCGCAACCGTTGTCAACAGCACCGCCACAGCGTGGGGACGCAGCAGCGCCCTCCATGACACGCGAAGGAGGCCTGCTTTACCGGCCAGGTGCGGCCCCCGTTCTCACCGCTGCATTGGGTACGAGCGCATCAGCGTTGATCGAACACGCCAGGTCGGTAGCGGCTCCAGAGGGTCTGGACGGGGTCGCTGCGCCGAGCTCCACGCAAGTCACAGGCGCGGTTACCAATCAATCATCGGGCAGGGCGGACGCAGGTGGCAGTCTCGCGCAAGGCCTGCTTGCCCAGCACGATCTCCCGCCGGTTGCGGCGTCGTTCCCGATGGATGCGCGGGTGGCGCGAAGCTCCGTTTCGGGTGGATCGGCACGTCGCTTCGTCTCGAACCTTGCTATGAAAGCGGATGCACGTCATGCTTCGCAGCCACCCGCATCCGCAGCCACCCCTGGGGCTGTCCCGGCTGTTCCGGCGAGTGGGCCGGGGCCGCGCGTGACTCCGGCACTACTGCCGCCAGGTCACTCCGCTATGCCGAACGCCGTAGCAATGCCAAGACTGGGCGGAGCCCCGGCAAGCTTCGAGAGCGCGAATGCTGCTGGCGTGGCGCAGAGCGAGGGACCAGCTGGCAATCGGCTCGCCTCGGAGTTAGTTATGCCGTCCGATCTGCCCACAGCGACTTCGCCAGCGCACGTTCTCGAACGGCTGGACCAGGCAGCCCCGGCCGAGCCGCTGCAGCTTCACAGCGACGCCCGCCATCTTGCTGTGGGGGTGGAGTCCGGCTCGCTCGGTTGGGTTGAGGTGCATGCCGTCACCAACGCTGCGGGTCACGTCGAAGCCACCATTCAGACGCAGACCGATGCCGCGGCTCGCGAGGTAGCTTCTCAAACCAGTGATGTGCTCGCGTATGCGCGGGAGCACGCAAGCACACTGAGCCAGCTATCCGTCGACGTGGGGCAGCAGAACGAGGCCCCCCCGCGGGAAAGAGAGGCTCGTGTGCCCATGGAACACGGGATTGGCGACAAAGGAGGAGCAATTGCGCTTACTTCTGAGAGCAATCTGTCCCTTGGTCGCCCAGATTCGCTGATAAGCATCCTTGCCTGACCTCGCCGCGCTCTATGGGGGCCAGATCAGCGACAAACGTAACAACTTTGGTTACAATGAGGAGGGAGTTCATGCAGATTCCAGGCAAGATCCCGGCCGGTGTTGCGGCGCAGGATGCAGCAGCAAACAGCAGTTCGCAAAGCAGCGGCACCATCACTGCAAACGACTTCCTGGCCTTGCTCGTGACTGAGCTGAAGAATCAGGATCCTACGGCGCAGACTGACCCAAACGCCTACGTCAATCAACTGGTCCAGGTGAACAGCCTGCAGCAGCTGATCCAAATCAACCAGAAGACCACGGAGAGTGGCGCGAGTTCCGGAACCTCCGGCAGCTAGTCGCACCGCACTGTGAAACCGCAACACGCCGCGCTTGCGGCCAGGAGGCGTCATGCCATCTTTCTCGACAGCCCTGACCGGGCTTGAGTCCAATAACACCGCGCTGAATACCATCGCGAACAACCTCGCGAATATGAGCACCGTCGGTTACAAGGATCAGACCGATCAGTTCAGCACCCTCTTTTACCAGCAGCTCAACCAGTCGGCCAGCGGCAGCGTGCAAGTGGGTGTCGGTACGCAGATCGCGCAGACCACCACCAACTTCGCCGAGGGCGGTCTCACGAGCACCGGCCAGGCGACGGACATGGCAATCCAGGGGAACGGCTTCTTCCTCGTCAACCAGAATGGGCGGCAGGAGCTGACCCGTGCCGGCGACTTCTCCCTCGATAAGAATGGAGCTCTGCAGACGACGAGCGGCGCTTCCGTGCTGGGCTATCCCGGCGTGAACGGCAGTATCTCGATTGCCGGCGGCGTGCAGCCAATCATGGTGCCGTTGGGCGGAACACTTGCGGCACGGCAGACGGGCAACATGAACATCCAGGCGAATCTGGATGCCTCCACGGCGGTCGGCACAGCGGTGCCGGCGCCGGTCACGCTCTATGACTCGCTGGGCGCCGCACACCAAGCCACGGTCACATTCACCAAGACGGCGCAGAATACATGGAATTACCAGGTCGCGTTACCGGCAGGCGACGCGACCGGCGCGACTCCGAATAGCAGCGGTACGCTGACGTTCGACGGCAATGGAAACCTGACCAGCCCGGCGACCCCCATCACCAACATCGGTTTCACAGGGCTCAACGACGGTGCGCTGAATATGAACTTCTCCTGGAACCTCAGTGGATCTGCCGGCGCAAGTTCAGTCACGCAGACCGCGTCAGCATCGAACGTGGCCAGCACGAGCCAGGATGGCTTTTCGAGCGGTAGCTACCAGAGCTTCAGCGTCGGCAACGACGGCGTTGTTGAAGCGAGTTACAGCAACGGACAGCGGCAGATGATTGGGCAGCTTGCCATTGGTACGGTGGCAAATGTTCAAGGTCTTGAGGCGACAAACGGAACTGCCTACCTCGCCACGCTCGCATCTGGAGATGTTGTCGTCGGTACGCCGGGAACGGCGGGCCGTGGGCTCATCGAAGGGGGAGCGCTCGAGTCTTCGAACGTTGACGTCTCGTCCGAGTTTTCTGCCCTGATCGTCGCGCAGCGCGCGTTCGAAGCGAACTCGAAGACGGTGACAACCTTCGACCAGGCGACCCAGGAAGCGATCAACATGATCCACTAACGTTTCATGAGAAGACCACTGCGGCCCGGCGCGACCAGCCGGGCCGCCGGCTTTGTGGCAAGCCGGCTGCGCAGGTGTCGCTGGGGTGCACGCTCCACGACTCAAGCTGCTGCTATGCCGTGCTCTCGGCTCAGTGGGCCTATCGGCCGTGCTTGTCACGATTTGCGCTTGTGCTGCCTCGTTGGGTGAGGGCACTTTGAACGCCGGATGTAGAATCCTCTGAACAACCCCGGCATGAGCAGCGAAACAGCACCGTTTTCCCCCGAGCCTGGCAGCACATTCGAGAAGGCCATCGACGTCTGCCCCTCCGGCGTTGTCGCTCATCCTCAGGCTTGCCCGATGGGGATTCCGACAGTCTCATGACCAAGTCTGCGCCTGCCAGGTTTTCGACCGCCACCTCTGTTCTGTTGGATGTGCTGCGACTCAGTTCAGCGATCATGATTGCGATCGCGCACCTGACACAGCCTATGTTTTCGGTGGGCTGGCCGAATCTGACGGATGACGGCAAACCGGCGCTGGTGATGCTCTTTCTGCTCTCCGGGCTGGTGATCCGCTATGTGACCGTTCTGCGCCGTGGACGCATGACGGATTTTTGGGTGGACCGCATCTCGCGCGTCTACTCGGTCGTCCTTCCCGCCCTTCTCTTCACGATTGTTGCGTCTTACGTGGCGCTCTGGGTCAATCCGGCCTACTACATCGCTCATTGGGGAACCAATGATCATCCTTTCAGACGGGTGATCATGAATCTCTTGTTCCTCGCGCAATCCTGGAATCTGACGATCTCGGCATTCTCGAACGATCCGTTCTGGACGCTCTCGTACGAAGTCTTCTACTACGTGTTCTATGCGGTTGGCCTGTACCTCGCCGGCACACGGCGCGTGTTCTGGTTGATTGTCACCGCGGTGCTCGCGGGGCAGCACATTCTGCTGCTTCTACCGTTGTGGCTGATCGGGTGCGCCATGCAGGATGCGTACCAGCGTCTGCGGCGCAGTTCGTTGTCGCTGACGCAGTTGAACCTTCGTTTCCTGGGCAGCGGCATCGCCGGCGCGATCCTGACTCTGCTGCTCGTCCGAGCCCTGCTCTGGGCGAAGCAACCGGTCACGCTCTTTTTCTGGGCTCACCATCATGCGCCGGCCAATCTTCACTGGGCCTACATCTACTACATCGAAGGTGTGCCACTCGTGTTCGGGCTGTTGTGGCTGATGCTGCTGCTCGAGCATGTCAGCTTGGCGGAAAAGGCGCGCTGGGTTGGCTGGGTGCGACTGCTTTCTGAGGCGACGTTTCCGCTTTACCTGCTGCATTTCCCAATGTTTGTGCTGATCACGGCCCTGTTCCCCGGCCATCAGGCCAGCGTGCCATTCAAGCTCGGCATGCTCGTCACCTGCATCGGGATCTCAGCGCTGCTCGCCCGGCCCACCGTGCAGTTCAAGAACTACCTGCGCGATCAGTTGCGCCGCTATGTCTTTCACGCGCCACTGGTGCCCGCGACGCCGCGGCTCGAAACGGCGAAAGCAAAGTAGACGCTTCTATTTGTCTCCCTCCGGTCTGCCCCATACAATCACTGCGTGGCCCAGGGAACGTTGACGCAGCCCATGAGTGAACAGCCGGAGCAGACCGTCCCGGTGACCACGCCCGAGCCGAGCTCGGACGCGTGGCGCAGAACCGAACTCGCGCGGCATGCGCAGCGGCCCTTTCCCATGGATTTCATCCGCATGATCTTCACCGATTTGAGCGAGATCCACGGCGACCGCAACTTTGCCGACGATCCAGCCATGCAGTGCAGCATGGCGCGCTTCCACGGTCAGGAGGTGCTGGTCATCTCGAATGTGAAGGGTCGGAACGTAAAGGACAACGTCAAGGTCAACTTCGGGCTGCCCAATCCCGAGGGATACCGCAAGGCACTCCGCGTGATGCGTATCGCTGAGAAGTTTGGCCGTCCGATCTTCACCTTTATCGACCTGCTCGGCGCAAACCCCGGTCTTGGCGCGGAAGAGCGCGGCCAGGGTGAGGCCATCGCCCGCAACCTGCTCGAGATGTCCCGGCTCTCCGTTCCGACGATTGCCACGGTCACCGGGGAAGGCGGCTCGGGCGGTGCACTTGCGCTTGCCGTGGCCGATCGCGTGCTCATGCTCGAGAACGCGGTCTACTCGGTCATCTCGCCTGAGGGCTGTGCTTCGATCATGTGGCGCGATGCAGGGAAGCGCGCGAAGGCCGCGGAGGCGCTCAAGACCACGGCTCACGATGTGAAGGCGATGGGCTGCGTCGACGACATCGTGCCGGAGCCGCCCGGCGGCGCGCATCTCGATCCGGAAGAGGCTTCGCGCATGCTCGACGAGAAGCTGAGCTTCCACCTCCGCGAACTGGAGAGCCTCTCCGGGGAAGCACGTCTTGCCGCCCGTCGCGAGAAGTTCCGCAACATCGCGCAGTTCTACACGTCCTAGTCACACGAAGCAACGCATCGCCCCTCCGCCGGCTTACGGACCACGCTTGGCCACTTCGCAGACCATCCCGTCGACGCACCCCTCGCGCCTGCGCTCGCTCTCCGTCTTCATCGTCGCGCTGATGTATGCGTTCTTCGCGGAGATCGTGGCCCACCACGCTGCGAATGGGCTCAGCTCCGGCGATTGGGTTCCGCTGCTCGATCGCGTGATCGCCCTCTTCCTGCTCATCATTGGCTTCAGCGGCCTGCGGATGCTTTACACCTCCCGCCTCGCCACAGGAGCCGATCGCCGCACGAGCATGACCGATGCTGTCGGCCTGGTCGCGCGTCCTGGTGCGGGGCGCGAGTTCGGTGTCGGCTCGGCGGTCGGCTGGGCGCTGCTGCTCATCACCATCCTGCCTTCGGTGTTCATCGGCGGCCTCGGCGCGAGCGTCTGGACCGCCCCCCATCAATGGTTCCTGCTGTTTCTTGATGTACTGGTGCTGGCCGCGGCCGTCCTCGCGCAGGAGCTCATCTTCCGCGGCTATCCCTTCCAGCGTCTCGTCGACGCGGCCGGGACCACGCTGGCCACCGTGCTGATCTCGATCTTCTTCGTCATCGTGCACTATGAGCCTGGCATGCCCCATGCGGCGGTGTTCTCGCTGTTCTTGCTCAGTGTCATCCTCTGCATCGGCTACTTGCGGACACGTGCTCTCTGGCTGCCTTGGGGACTGCACTTCGCGTGGAACGCCGCAGCCGGTCCGCTGTTCGGGCTGCCGATCACGGGCTACCGTACGTTTGCGCGCGGCTTCTCGCCGGTTGTGCAGAGTCTGCCCTCCGGTCCGGATGCGTTGACCGGTGGCGACTATGGGCCCGAGGGCAGTGTGATCGCGGTCTTCGTCCTGTGCTTCGGCCTTTGGCTGATTCTCCGGGTGACGCGCGAGTATGCCCATCGCTATGCCTTCGCGGAGATCGTGCCCGGTGGTATCCCGGTCGACATCGACGGGATCGCGCGGCGTCAGCACGAGGCTGCCATGGGTCCGGTGGAGCCCGCGGCTCCCCGGCTTATCCAGATTGCGCCGCCATCCGGCGCGCCGCTGTCGAGACCCGGCGAGATATCGTCCGCGGCTCCGGAGCGCAGGGACGCGGGCGACACATACGAGCCGCCGCAACGGACGACCGGCACCTCGGAATAAGCGGCTGGAAGCCATGTCCTGAAGCGGGCATCCTGACGCAAGGATGGGCCCCAGGGCAGTGCAACCTACTTGCCTTTTGACCACCTCCTATCGTTTTGCCGGCCCAACACTCACTCTCTCTTGTCAGGGATGGCGTGACTGGCGCATCATTTCCCCAGTTGAGAGGTCCCCCGATGCGAGTCCGCCTCGGTTCCCGCAGAGCCATCTGGCCGGCCGTCTGGCTGGCAGGCAGCATGATTTCAGTCGTCGGCGGTTCGCCGCTGCTGGCACAGACACAGGTGTTCGTCGTCCAGACGGAGCACCAGGACAACATCCCCCCATTCCACCCAACCAGTGTGAAGCTGGACGACCGCAAGCTGACGCCGCGCGCGCACCGGGAGCTGCTTACCGCGTTTATCGCGGAGCAGGGCTTCGCCCGCCGGCCCATGCCGCTGGACCCGCACGGCCTGACCCTCGAGGCCAACGGCGACTTGAAGCCGGACGGGGTCAACTACGAGGAGATGCTGCAACGCAAGGGCATCAGCTCGAAGGCCGGCGACCGCATGATCATTACGGATATGAAGATCGAGGCGAACAGGATCGTCTTCGACTTCAATGGCGGTCCGGACCACAAGCACAAGTACCTGCGCCACGTTTCGCTCGGGGCGGGCGGCGCCAATATGCCCGTGGTGCGTGATGACGGGCAGGAGCCGGTTGGCTCACGGCTGACGCTGGTCTTCAAAGGTGCGGTGCCGGAGATGACCGCGGATCAGGTGCGCTCGCTGATTCAGCCGGTGATGGACTTCAACGTGAAGACGCCGCTCGAGGCGTACGTCGACACCTTACCGCCACTGCTCAAGGAAGCCATCCTGCAGCACCGCGTGCTGGTCGGTATGGACCGCAAGATGGTGACCTACGCTCTCGGCCAGCCGCACAGCAAGGTGCGCGAGTCGAGAAACGGTGTGCAGTTCGAGGAGTGGATCTTTGGCGAGGCGCCACAGCCGACCCAGTTCGTGCGCTTCGAAGGCACGCGCGTCGTCCAGGTGGAGGTCGGTGCGGTCGGCGGTGATCTGGTCGTCCGCAATCAGGACGAAACCAACGGCTACACACCGGATGGAGAGATACACGAAGTGAAGCTGGGCGACGCCGCGCCGACTGCGACCGAAGGCGATGCGGCGCGGCACAAGGCGCCGTCCCTGCGGCTACCCGGGGAGACACTGCCCGGAAGCCAGCAGCCGGTACTGGCACCGGCCGGCCAGCCGATTGATCGTCCGCAACCGCTACCCGGACCTCCCGGATCGGCGCCTGCCACACCGCCGTCAGGGGGGTCGCCAACGGGTCACTGAGGCACGCGCGAGGTCATGTACACTAGACCGAGCGGCGTGCCGCCTCTCTGCATTACCCCACATCAGCCATCGCGCCAGTGTCTCTGAAGCCTGCGTCCGCGGCTCGAGATGGGCGCGGGCATGAGGCAGGCCGGCACCAGATCAGCTCGAGGAGTCACAAGGAACCATGGCGAAGATCGCAAAGACAGCAGATCGCAAGAAGGTGATGGATACGTCCAAGAGCACGGACTGTCCCAAGTGCAGCAAGCCGACGCGCATCGTAAAGCGCGTGAAGGACCGCGAGCGCGGCGTGCCCGGCGGAGTGTACATCTCCTGCTCGGCATGCGATTTCTACGAGAAGCTCTAAGCCCTTCGAGCGATCACCCGAAACCCCAGAGCCCGGCCACAGCCGGGCTTTTTCACCCCAGAGCCCGGCCATGAGCCGGGCTTTGCTATGTGCTCGCGATGAACGTGCTGCGGCTTTCGGCCGTACGGATCTCTTCAAGGATGGCGTCAACCGCGGCGCGCGGATCAGACGCCGCCGTGATCGGCCGGCCCACGACCAGCATGTCGGCACCGCCACTGAGCGCGGATGCGGGCGTCGCGATGCGCTTCTGATCGTCGCCCTCGGTGCCAGCCGGCCGGATGCCTGGCGTCACCAGCAGTGCCTCGGGCAGTGCTGCGCGCAACGCGCCAGCTTCCTGCGGTGAGCACACCATGCCGGCCATCCCGCACTCCGTCGCGAGGCGGCCAAGGCGCAGAACCTGCTCTGCCGGTGTCGCGCAGACGCCGATGTCGTCCAGCGAAGCACCATCAAGGCTGGTCAGGACGGTGACCGCGAGCAGACGCGGCGGTCTCGTCAGTGAGGCTGCGGCATCTCGCGCGGCCGTCATCATGGCGCGGCCGCCGCTTGCATGCAAGGTCAGCAGGTCGGGCTCCATGCGGCTGATCGAGCGGATCGCGCCCGCCACGGTGTTCGGAATGTCGTGGAGCTTCAGGTCCAGAAACACCGAGCAGCCGCGATCCTTGAGTTGGCGGACGACCCGATCTCCTGCGGCAAGATAGAGTTCCAGCCCCACCTTGAACCAGCGCACGCGGCTCTCGAGGCGGCTCGCCAGAGCGAGCGCGGAGTGCGCGTCAGGCATGTCCAGTGCGACAATCAGCGGGTCCGTGGTGGTCATCTCCACCATCGTAAGCCCGCTGATCGGGAGCGCTGCGCTTTTCTTGAAGGGAAGGACTACAGGCCCGGACGGGTCAGGACAGCCACTTCTTCGCTCGACGGCTTGGCGTCCACCAGGTCGATGCGCACACGCGCGGTGCCCTTGGCGCTGAAGCCGAGGCGCTTGGCGGCTGCATAAGAAAGATCGACGACGCGCGTCGAGACCATGGGACCGCGATCATTCACCCGCAGCAGCAGCGAGCGGTGGTTGTGCAGGTTGGTGATCCGCACCAGCGAGCCCAGCGGCAGCGTGCGGTGCGCGCAGGTCATGGCGTTCATATCGTAGGGCTCGCCATTCGCCGTCGGCATTCCCTGCAGGGCGTGTCCGTACCAGGAAGCGCGGCCGAACTGGAACCAGTGCTGGCGCTGCTGAGACTGTTGCGGCGTGGCGGGTGCGGCAGCCGACGCATGCACAGCCTGACCGGTGCGTTCCGTCGTCATCAGGAACGCGGCACAAAGGATCGTCGCGGCGGCGACGGGAAATCGTAGCGATCGATTCGTATTGAGAGGGACAGTGCTCATAATCAGCAGCCTCCATTGTAAGGAGATGGATGCACCTAAGGCAAACAAAAGAGGCCTGTTATTCGCCTCCGATCAGTTGCAAAGGGGAACGGAGTGTGTTACTCCCGTTCCGCTGATTCGCATATTCCTGCTGGACCCGATACGCGATTCCATGACGCGATTTCTATCGATTCGGAGGCCTGTGCTTGCGACTCCGCTGCGCGCTTCGCGAGCGAATGAGGTGCACAATACTCCCATGGAGCGTCACGACGCCACCCCGGAACATCCCTCAGACAACTCCCGCGCTGCTTCGGTCAAACCGCCGGTCTGCCTCACCATCGCGGGCTTTGATCCGTCTTCAGGCGCCGGTGTCACCGCTGACCTGAAGACCTTTGCTGCCTTCGATGTCTACGGGGTAGCAGCGATCACTGCCCTGACCGTGCAATCGACGCAGGGGGTGCGGGCGGTCGAGCCGGTCTCGCCCGATCTGTTGCGGGAGACCCTGTCCTGCCTGGCGGCTGATGTGACGATTGCGGCCGTCAAGATCGGCATGCTGGCGAACGCCGCATTGGTGCGGGAGACTGCCCGCTTTCTCGAGAACGTATCCGTTTCGCGCGAGTGCATCGTGCTCGACCCGGTCTGCCGTTCAAGCTCCGGCCGCGCGTTGCTGACCGAAGACGACGTTGCCGAGCTGCGCGGGCAGCTGCTCCCGAGGGTCGGCTGGATCACACCCAATCTGGACGAACTGGCCGTGCTGACGGGTATGCCGGTCGCGACTGAGCGGGCGGCGATCGAGGAGCAGGCGGCCCGGCTCGCCGCGTTGGCGGGAGGCTCAGAGCATCTGGGAGTCGTGGCGACGGGCGGCCATCTTACCCGGCCGGATGACTACATCCTCTGGCGTGGAGAAGGGCACTGGCTCGAGGGCGAACGGATCGAGACGCGCTCCACGCACGGGACCGGCTGCGCGTTGTCGAGCGCGCTGGCGGCCGGGCTCGCCTCTGGAATGACCGGCAACAACGCAGTGCGTGGGGCCAAGCAGTTCGTGACAGAGGCGCTTCGCGCGGCCTACCCGGTGGGGCAGGGCCGCGGTCCGATGCACCACCTCTTTCGGTTGGGTGTGGGCGCTTAGCTGCGGGCTTTGGTGCGGAGCTCCGCATGCCGACAACAGGGATCAGGAGATAAGCCGCTCGGAGACCTCGCCCGGGTCGCGCCGGATAGGCTCGGGCGGCATGTGCGTCTGCATGCCGTGCTGGACTGAGGGCGCGTTCTGGAGCGAGTGATTGCCTGACTTGTCTGGGTGCGCAGCCAGGCTCTCTGCTGCAGGGTTGCGCTGCTCGGCCTGTAAATGCGCTACCGCATGGTCGGAGCCCGTGGCCAACTGCGTGGCCTCCCGCGCCGAGATTGGGCCGCCCTGCTGGGCGGCGAGGATGTCCTCCTGCAGGACGATGAAGCGGCGGATGTACTTGAGCGGGTGGGGCGCCTCAACCATTTCGCGCAGGTGGTAGAGCCAGGAGTCCGCTTTCAGCATGCGCCGGGCGAAGGCGCGCCGATGCACCATGATGACCTGCCCGTCCTTGCGCCGTTGCGGGTAGCTGACAGCCGGCACCATGAAGCTCATCTGCAGCCCGGCCTTCCAGAAGGTCTGGGCAAATTCATGCGAGAAGAGCAGGGCATAGCAATTGCGGCCGCGGCAGAGATGCTCGACGGCAGGCTCGAACCCGGGCCACTCCGGCGCTACGAACGCGCGGTACCAGCTTCGAAAATCGAAGCCATTTGAGCGGGCCTGCAACACGATCTGACGAATGACTTCGTGACGCGTCATCGCAGCCTCTCAGCGACTCTCGACGGGAAGCCGTCGCGGCAGACGACCACGCTCTCGCTCCCTGCAACCTTGGAGTTGAGATTAGCCCTGCATGGTTGGGAACCGATGAACTTTTCTCCGTACCATCCGTCTTTCATGGAGGAACAAAGGTGGAGGGTGGCCGAGCCAGGCCCTCTATGCCGAACCGCAGCACGCCGCGTAAGGTGGCAGAGGGCAGGGGAGCGAAGCAGCATGGGCAAGAGGTCTCCAGTGCAGAGCGACAACGCAACTGTATGGTGTCGGCGAAGGCGTCTCCGTTACAAAGCGGCGCGTTGGAATTGTTTGCTGGCACTGGTGCTGGTCGTGGCAACAGCGGCCGCCCAGGTCGGATCGCGCCCCGTGCACACAAATCCGCTTAACCACGACCCCCAGGTGCGGGCAGCCTACGAGCAGTTCTATACGCTGGACTACGACGGGGCGCTGAAGCGCTTCCGGCAGATCCAGCAGGCACACCCACAGGACCCGATCGTTGCCGATTATGTGCTCGAAACAGTGCTCTTTCACCAGCTTTACGACCTGGATCTGCTCGATACCACGCTCTACGCACACAATGGCTTCCTGACCGGCAAGCACTCAGTCCGCGAAGACAAAGCCTTCACCGCAGAGATCGATCAGCTCTCGAGCGATGCGATCCGAATGGCCGAGGCGCGGCTCTCCACCAACAGCAAGGACGTGGACGCGCTGTACGCGCGCGGCTGGGCGAAGAGCCTGAAGGCGACTTACATGGGGCTGGTGCAGCGTTCGTTTATTGCGGCGTTGCGGTTAGCCCTGCAGGCCCGGTCGGACAACGATCGCGTGCTCGAACTCGACCCGGACTATGTCGATGCGGAGCTGGTCGTCGGGGTGCATCAGTATGTCGTGGGATCGCTGCCGGGACCGATCAAGCTGATGGCGGGGCTGGCCGGCATTCACGGGAACAAGGCACACGGACTCAGCCTGCTGGAGGACGATGCCCAGCATGGGGTCACGACGTCGGTTGAGGCGCGCACTGCCTTGTCACTGTTCCTCCGCCGCGAGGCGAAGTACGACGACGCTGCGCACTGGAACGAGACACTGAAGCAGCAGTATCCCCGCAACTTCCTCTTCTGGCTGGAGGCGGCCAACCTACAGAAGGATGCCGGCCGCGCGCCGGCCGCGATCGTGGAGTACCGGGCGCTCCTGCAGCAGGCGCGTCATGCGGGCTACTTCACGAATGCGCATCTGCAACTGGCGTGGTTTGGACTGGCGGAGACGCTGCGCGGACAGAAGCAGGACGCCGAAGCGGCGACCGCATACCAGCAGGCGCTCGCACAGCCCACGGTCAGCCCGGAGCTCAAGCGTCGAGCCGCGCTTGGCGCAGGAATGGAATACGACCTGATCGGGCGGCGGGAGCAGGCGGAGGCGGCGTACCGCGATGTCCTCGCGCTGGGCGACAGCGATGAAGCGGACGACGCGCGACGATATCTGAAGGCGCCATACCGCGGATAGCGAGACCCCAGAGAGCTCCGCAAAACGCCGGCTTGCTGCGCTAGAATGTCGTCGAATTCAGCAGAGTGTGGAGGAGCACCCCATGGGCAGCTACTGCAGTCAATGCGGCAAGGCCGTCCCCGTCGATGCGCGTCACTGTTCAAGCTGCGGGCATCCGCAGGGTGGCGCATTTGCCGGAGGGCGGGCGATTCCGCCAGCCGGTGCGCAGCGACGCTTATTCCGGCCGCGCGCCGGACGGATGATCGCCGGCGTGTGCCAGGGGCTCGCTGTCACCTATGGGTGGAACCCAACACTGGTGCGCGTGATCTTTGTTCTACTGGCGTGTTTCAGCGGCGTGGGCCTGCTTGTGTATGTGGTCTTGTGGGTCGCTGCACCGGAAGAGCCGCTCCTGTTGCCGACGGTCGCTGCGTACACGCCGCCAGCCAACCCGCAGACCTAGGCCGCGCTCTCACTGGGGACGCTCGGGGCGCCCGCGGGCGAGGTCCTCTCCGCGACACCTATCCTGAGCGATGTCCAGCCCTCTCCATGCCGATGTGTTGTCGCAGCCGCCCGGCAATCGCGGCGCGAGCACAGATGATGCGCCTTGGGTGATCCTGCTCCACCCCACCCCTGTCGATCACTGGTTCTGGCGCCCGGCCGCGGCAGCGCTGCTGCCCGAGTACCGCGTGCTGCTGCCCGACCTGCCTGGGCATGGCCAGTCGCCGCTCGACGAGCACGAACCGCTCAGCATGGTGAGCATGGCGCGCGCGGTGCTTGCGCTGCTCGACGAGTACGGCATCGAACGCGCGCTGTTCGGCGGCTGCTCGCTCGGCGGTTATCTGCTCTACGAACTGTGGCGACAGGCGCCGGAGCGCATCCGTGGCCTGGTGATCGCTTGCGCCAAGCCACATGCAGATATGCCCGAGGCACTGGCTCGCCGCAGGGCCACGATCGCAACCATTGAACACGACGGCACCTCGGCAGTGTTCCCGCAAATGATCGAGTCGCTGGTCGGCGCACCCGCGCAGCAGGCAGACCCCGAAATACTCGCGCGACTCAGCGGCATGGCCGAGCGGATGACACCCGCGGCTGCCGTCGCCGTGCAGCATGCGCTGGGCAGCCGGCCCGACTCGCGAGCGACCGCTTCGACCATCCGTGTTCCTACGGCGGTGTTGGCTGCGGCACTGGACCAGGGCAGCACGCCCGCGGAGATGCGCGAATTGGCTGACCTGGTCCCCGGTGCGTCCTTCTACCTGCTGCACGATATGGGTCACTACGCGCCCTATGAACAGCCGAAGCTGGTGGGCGCGTCGATGCGCCACTTCTTCGACGAGTGCGTTGGCCGCAAGCCGTAGACGGCGTTCCTGCAACGCGGTGCGCTGTGGGAAGATGAGGCTTATCCACACGTGTGAGGGATCGACAGTTTGAGCCGGAGAACGGACGTGTCTGCCGCTGCATCGCCACGTGCCGCGGTGCGCGGCTTCGCCTATGACGAGCGCGGCGAGCTCTGCTGCGACGGTGTGCTGGTCGAAGCGTTGGTCCGTCGCTTCGGCACGCCCCTCTACTGCTACAACGCGCGGTTGATCCGGGAGCGGCTGGGGCTGTTCGAACGTCACTTCGCAGGGCATAAACCGCTGATCTGCTACGCGGTCAAAGCCAACTCGAATCTCGCACTGCTGCGCCTGCTCGCGAAGGAAGGAGCAGGGTTCGACATCGTCTCCGGTGGCGAACTCGAGCGTGTGCGGCGGGCGGACAAGCGCGCGCTCCAGCGGACCGTCTTCTCTGGCGTGGGCAAGACAGCGGACGAGATGGATGCTGCGCTCGAGGCGCGCATCCGGCTATTCAATGTGGAGAGCGAGCCGGAGCTCGATCTGCTGGCAGAGCGCGCCGCGAAGCTTCGCCGCAAGGCGCGCATCGCGCTGCGCGTGAATCCGGATGTGTTTGCCGAGACGCACCCCTACATCTCGACGGGATTGCGCGAGCACAAGTTCGGCATCGACATCGCGCGCGCTCGTGCCGTGTACGCCGCCGCTGCCAAACACCGCTGGCTGTTGTCAGAGGGCGTGAGCGTCCACATCGGCTCGCAGATTCGCAGTGCCGATCCTTTCGGCGCAGCGCTCGAGCGGGTGCGCGATCTGGTGTGTGAGTTGAGAGCCGACGGCATCCGTATCGGCACCATCGATGCGGGCGGGGGACTGGGCATCGACTACGCCGATCCACTCGGCGCAGAGCGCTTCAACCCGGACGCGGAGGTCGCTGCGTATGCGCGAGCGATGACTGCGGCACTGGGCGATCTCGATGTGCAACTGCTGCTCGAGCCGGGGCGGTTCCTGGTGGCGCAGGCGGGAGCACTGATCGCGCGCGTGCTCTATCGCAAGCAGAACGGCAGCAAGACATTCGTGATCACCGATGCGGGGATGAACGACCTGATCCGGCCCTCCCTCTACGGCGCGCACCACGAGATCGTGCCGGTGCAACGCGGAGAAGCGAGCGACGAAAGCGTTGTGGATGTGGTTGGACCGGTGTGCGAGACCGGCGACTTCTTTGCGCGTGACCGCCAGCTGGCCCAGGTGCAGCCGGGGGAACTGGTCGCGCTTCTCGACGCGGGCGCGTACGGCATGTCGCTGGCCTCGAACTACAACACGCGCGGGCGCCCGGCCGAGGTGCTGGTGGATGGCCGACGCGTGCAGCAGATCCGCCGCCGGGAGACGATCGAGGATCAGCTCCGGACCGAGCGCTGAGACACGGCGAGCGCCGAGTGCTGAGACAGCAAGGCCCGCAGCCGGAGACCGGTGCGGGCCGAGCGTTTCTGAGAGCCGCTTACTGCGTGATTGAGTGAACGGACGCGAGCGTGCCCGCTTCAGCGGCCTGCGACGGGTTGCTGTAAGTGTTCGCCGGAAGCGCCTGCGGACCGGAGGCCGTGTTCGGCCCGAGGCCCAGCTTGATCAGTGCGCGCGAGTCGGGGGTCAGCTTCGTCTGCCAGCCGTGATCTGCCTGGAACTTCTGCATGGCCGCTTCGGTCTGGCCGTCCCACTGGCCGCTCGGCTCTCCGGTGAGGTAGTTCTCGCGAATCAGTGCCTTCTGGATTTCGGTGGCGCGCTGCGTGTCGATGCCGCGCTGGCCGATGGGCTCATGGTGTGCCGCGCGATGGCCATGCTTCTTCGTCACTTTGGCGGTCTTCGCGGAAGCGGCGAGGCCGGAGAACGCGATCAGGACCGCAGCTGTCAGAAGTCTGCTGCCGGGAGTAAGACGGAACATGCGCAATCCTCGGTGGGGGAATGGGGTCTCGCGTTTTCGAGAGACTAACGACATGAACATCAGATTGCAATGGAACAGAAGTAGGCACCCACAAAAGTGGTGGGTGCCCAGTGTTTCTGGTAACACCGAAGTGTTACTTACGGCAGAGTTCCGCCGCGGTAGAAGCTACCCGAGTTCGGCTGCCGCGGGTCGACGATGCTGACCACCACGTCCTGCCCGGTCTTGAGGGCATTGATGGCGGCACTGTACTCGGCCTTGTTGTTGACCGGCGTCTTGTTGACCTCGGTGATCACCAGGCCGGGGCCGAGGTTGATCTCGTCGGCGAAGGAGCCGGGCTTGACTGCCTGGATCAGCACACCATGCACGCCCTTGGAGGCGAACTGCTGTGGCACGCTGACGGCCGTGATGCCCAGCTTGTCGGGACCTGTCTCCTGCTCACTCGGTCCGTTCTCCTCGCCCGGTTGGTTGGCGGGGCCGTTCAGAGCGCTCACCGTCTTCGTGCGATCGGCGATAGTGACGTTCGCGGTGTCCTGCTTGCCAGCGCGGAGGTAGCCGACCTTGGTAGTAGAGCCGGGGTGGCGAGCGGAGATGATGTTGACCAACTCATCGCCATCCTTGATCGACTTGCCGTCGATGGAGGTGATGATGTCACCGACTTTCAGACCGGCCTGGTCTGCTGGGCCGCCCTTGGCGATGCTCGAGATCAGCACGCCGGACTTGAAGCCATAGACGCGGCCGACAGCGCTTGGCAGATCAGGCTGGAAGGAGATGCCGATGGATCCGCGAACCACCTTGTGGGTGGGCCCGATCAGGTCGTTGTAGACCTGGATCACGGTGTTCGAAGGCATCGCGAAGCCCACACCCTGGTAGCCGGCAGACTGCGTGTAGATCGCCGTATTGATGCCGATGACCTGGCCGTCCATGTTGAGCAGCGGGCCGCCCGAGTTGCCTGGATTGATGGCCGCGTCGGTCTGGATGAAGTGCTGGAACTGACCCTTGGCGCCGGGCTCGATGGTGCGGTTCTTGGCCGAGATGATACCGGCCGTCACGGTCTTTGAGAGCGCGAACGGGCTGCCGATGGCGATCACCCACTCACCCACCTGCGATCCGTCGGAGTTGCCGAGCTGCACCGTCGGCAGCGCGTTGGGGGCATCGATCTTGATGACCGCGACATCGGTGTCGGGGTCAACGCCCACCACGTGCGCGGGGCGACCGCGATCGCTGTCGTTTTCCGGGTCACTCGAAAGCTTGACGTAGATCTTGTCGGCCTTGTCGACCACGTGGTTGTTGGTCAGGATGTAGCCGCGCGGGTCCACGATGAAGCCGGATCCGAGCGATTCGCGGGTCGCGCCGCCACCCTCCGGGCCGCCTTCGCCATCGGGAGCCTGCCCACCGAAGAACCGGTTGAAGAAGTCCTGGAAGTTGTCCTGGCCGCCACCGCCACCACCTGGCCCGCCACCACCCTGCTGATCGTCATCGCCACCGCCCTGCTGGTCGTCGGGACCCTGCGGGCTGGGCGGTTGCATTCCGCGTGGCCGCCGGCGGCTGCTGGAGCGGCGCTCTTTGGGCAGCGTCTCGGTCGAAATGTTCACGACCGCCGGGCCGACGCGCTTGGCGATCTCACCGAACTGGTTGCCGAGCTGGACGGGAGAGGGAATCTTCAGCGGCGTCGCATCCGAGCTGTTGACCTGATTCTCGCTGCCGTGGACGCCATGCACGGCGACCGAGCCGATCAGGATGCCGGTGGACAGAGTACCGAGGACGATAAAGGTGGGCGCCAGACGGTTGAGCTTGATCCGTCGGAGGAGATCGTTCATAAGCAGGGTCTAACCTCGTCAATGTCGCGAAGCGGCTTCGCGCGGCGATACAAGGGAATGCTGCACTGGGGATCGGGAATCAGAGTCTACGCAACGCTCCAGTATAGATGCTGGGTCGTGCTGGCCGATTCCGGGCGTGCTGCAGTATTAGACGCCAGGCGGCGGATTGAGTTTGATGGAGCGCCGCTCCCTGCGTTCGCTGCTATGGAACTGGCGCTTCGTGTGCCGTGGCATGCACGGTGCTGGGCAGCAGTTCGGTAACGGCGATGCCGCCCAGGATCAGCAGTGCTCCGGCCGAGGCGCGACCCGAAAGCCGCTCGCCGGCAAAGAGAAACGATGTGAGGAAGGCGAACACCGGCTCGAGCGCGAGGATGAGCGCGGTGCGCGTGGCCGAAAGCCGCTGCTGCGCCCAGGACTGCACAGTGAAGGCGACAGCGGTCGCGAGCACGCCCGTGATCAGCAGCGCAACGAGCAGGCGCCCGGTGAACGCGATCCGCGGGTGTTCGAAGATGGGGAGCGCGACGGCCATGATGATCGTGCAGAACGCCATCTGCAACACTGCAAGCGTGCCGAGCGGCAGCCGCGCCGACACATGCGCGAGCGCCAGCACGTGCAGCGCAAAGCCAAGCGCGCAGAGCAGGGAGAGCAGGTCGCCCGTGTTGATGCTCGCGAACAAGAGGCCCCAGGCGGTGTGCGGCGGCGTCGTGAGCAGCAGAATGCCTGCGAAGGCGGCGATGGCTCCGGCGAAGGCAGCGAGGCCGGGGGCGCGCAGGCTCCTCGGGCGCAGGGCAGGCACGATCGATAGCAGCGGGACCAGCACGACGATCAGCCCGGTAATGAATGCGGACTTCGCGGGCGTGGTGCGCGCGAGGCCGGCGGTCTGAAAGCTGTAGCCCGCTGCCAGGCAGAGTCCCACGATCGCTCCTGCGCTCAGGTCGCTGCGCCGCAGTCGCCGCAGGTCGCGGTGATAGATGACGGCGAGCACGGATGTCGCGATCACCATCCGCAGCAGGTTGAAGAGCAGCGGCGATGCATCGCGCAGCGCGTCCTTCACCAGCACGAAAGTGGATCCCCAGATGGCGGCGATCCCGATCAGCAGCAGCGTTGGCAGGCGGTGGCGTGGTGTGTCGATGGCGGCTCCAATGCTGAGCGCTGCTGCGCAGCGTTTGTCTCGCTTATCTATAGTCTCAAGTCTCAGCCAGAAGGAGTCTCAGGCAGTTGCGAAGCTCAAGTGCTCGCATTAGTGTCAGGCCGTCGTGCGGCGCGAGTTCCCAAGCCGCGGGGCGCGTGAAATTGGTTCGAGGGTGTGTTTCTGGTACCTTCCGTGGAAGGCGATCGCAAGGGCAGTCGGCGAGGCGATGGATACTGTCCATGTGAGGGTCTGGAAGCGTGGAGACGGTTTTCGATCGTCGTCAAAACAGCATGGACCTGCTTCGCCTGATCCTGGCATCCCTCGTCCTGATTGCTCACTCGGCTGCGATTGTTCCCGGCGGCATCGATGGTTTCCTCGCCGTGACGCGCCTTCGGTCGCAGAGGGCGCAATCGCGGTGCACTCGTTTTTCATCTTGAGCGGCTTCCTGATCACCGCAAGTTATGAGCGGTCGTCCTCTCTTTATTCTTTCCTGAAGAAGAGAGTGGCCCGGATCTATCCAGCTTTCCTGGCGATGTCGTGCTTTGTCGCGCTGGTGGTGGTTCCTCTTGGCGGAGGCGTGCTCAAGGGCTCAGACGTGAGCCGAAAGGTGATCTTCGTTTTGCTGGACGCTCTCCGGCTCAAAGATCTACATGCGACGGGGGTCTTCGCGCATTCAGCGGTGCCCGGCGCTCTCAACGCCTCCTTGTGGACCGTGAGCTATGAGTTTCTCTGCTATCTCGGTATCGCCCTGCTCGGCGTCACCACGCTGTTGCGCCGCCGAGCAGTTCTGGTGTGCCTGTTTGTTGCTTCGCTTGCATGTGGCTGGCTGGTTCTTCGGTTGCAGATCGTGGCGTCGAAAACCTGGGTGAGTGTTCTGCTGGGGTATCCACAAGCCTGGGCCAGCCTGCTTCCGATGTATCTTGCGGGCGCGGTGGCTTACCGGCTGCGCCACCGGATCAAGATCACCTGGCCGGGTGTTCTTGTGTCATCGATGTTCCTGGTGATCAGTGTGCGTATTCCGTCGACCTACCTTGTTTTGTTTCCCTTCGCAGGAACGTATCTACTGCTGGCATTTTCCTTTTCTGAGCGGCTGGCGCGCTTCACGAAAGTCAGCTGGGGCGATATCTCGTACGGCACATATCTGTATGCGTTCCCAGTGCAGCAGCTGACGTACCAATACTGCGGCCCACGCGTTACGCCCGCGAGGATCACTCTGATCTCACTACCGATCACGTTCATTCTGGCGTGGCTGAGCTGGTTCTTCGTCGAGCATCCGACTCTGCGGCTGCTGCGGCGATCAGAGCAGGTGAGTTCTACACCGGTAGTCCTGAAGCCCAGTCGTCTCAAAGCGTAGTTCGATTCAGCGCGTGGTCACGTTTGCGACGTAGACCGGCAGGCCTGCGACCACGGTGCGCAGCACCTTTGTGCCGAGCATGTCGTGCGCAGCAATGTGGGTCAGGTCGCGGTCGAGCACGATGAAGTCCGCTGCCATGCCGGGCGCGAGTGTGCCTTTGTACGACTCGCTGAACTCGGCGTACGCAGAGCCTTGCGTGTAGGCGTAGATCGCCTGCGCGATCGTCAGCTTCTCTTCGGGGAAGAAGGTCTGCGTGCCTGCCTCGTTCTGTCGCGTGACGGCGGAGTAGAGGCCGCGGAAGGGCGTGATCGGCTCGACCGGGTAATCGGTCCCGAAGGCCAGCGGCACGCCATGATCGAGGAAGCTCTTCCATGCGTAGGCATAACGCGCGCGATCGTGTCCGATGCGCTGCTCCGCCCACGCCATGTCGGTGAGCAGATGGCTGGGCTGCATGGACGCGGTCACGCCAAGCTGCTTGTAGCGATCGAAGTCGGGCGCGTCGAGCATCTGTGAGTGCTCGATGCGCGGACGACCAAGGCACAGGTCATGAGAATCGGTATTGTTTAAGCCGCTGCTGCTGGTCACAGCGCTGATGCAGCCGGACTGGAAGGCGTTCAGCGCCATCTCCACTGCTCGATCGCCGATGGCGTGGAAGCCCACAGAGAAGTTCTCAGCCATCCGCTCCTTCGTCATCGCATCGAGGCGTGCCTGGTCGTAACGCGGGATGCCGCTGTTCCCGGGATCATCCGCGTAGGGCGCGTTGAGTGCTGCAGTGCGCGAACCGAGTGAGCCATCCATGAAGCCCTTCAGCATGGCGGTGTGCAGCATGCGGTCGTCGGCGGGATGGTGCGCGCGATGTTCTTTCAGCGTCGCGACAGGATCAGTGAAGGCCAGCCACTCAGAGACGCGTACAGGCAGGTGATCCTCGTGCTCAAGCTGCTCGAGCACGAGGAAGTCCTCCCATGCTGAGTTGTCCTGCACGCTGGTCACGCCGTGCATCGCCGCGTCCGCGAGTGAAAGAGAGAGTGCGCGCTTGCGCTCTGCCGGTGCCGGTGGCGGAATGACCTTGCGCAGCTCTTCCATCGCGGCGTCCTCGCGCACGATGCCGGTCAGCTCACCCTTCGCGTCGTGATCGAACTTACCGCCCTGCGGATCGGGCGTGGCGCTGGTGATCTTCGCCGCCGCAAGGGCTGCGGTGTTCGCGACCGCGATGTGTCCATCGACTCGCACGAGGAACGCCGGATGACCGGCCGTCACGGAGTCCAGCTCCTGCCGCGTGGGCAGAACCTTCAGCGGCCACAACGTGTGATCCCAGCCACCGCCGTCGAGCCAGTGGCCTGCCGGTGCGGCCTTCGCTGCACGGCTGATACGGCTCAACATGTCATCGAGGCTGGTGCTGCCAAGCAGGTTCACGGAGAGCTGTTCGTGTCCCGCTTCGCCGATGTGCGTGTGTGCGTCGTTGATGCCCGGCATCGCGAACGCGCCGTTCAGGTCAATGGTCCGCGTCTTTGGTCCCTTGCTCCTGAGCAGATCCTGATCGGTGCCGACCGCTGTGACCAGCCCTGCGCGCATGCTGATCGCCGACACGTAGTCGAGCCGTCCATCCTTTAGCCCGGTCCCGGTCAGGATGTGGCCGTGATAGTAGATGGCGTCGGGCGGGACGGCAGTGGTCTGGGCGGTGAGCGGCAGAGCGATCAGAGCAGCGGCAGCAGCGGCGCGGAGCATGGCTGGGAGTGTAGCAGCGCTCGGCGGGGTGCCACGTGGCCCGATCAGTTCACTTCGCTGTCAGTTCACTTCGTAGAGCCGCTCGGCCGTCAGCATCAGGATCAGCAGGATGCGTTTGAGCGCGAGCTCGCGGTGCGCGGCGTCGTACCACTCCTGGCGGGTGTGGATGCCACCGCCATCACCGCCCGCGCCGATGCTGATGGCTGGAACGCCGAGCGAGAGCGGGATATTCGCGTCCGTGGAGGCGACCCGCGGCTCGGTGCGGATGCCGAGGTGGCGATCGACAGCGAGCAGGTCGTCGTAGAGCGCCCGGCCGCCGTGCGTTGCTGCCAGCAGCCCGGCAGGCCGCTCGCCGATTCGCTCGATCGTGAACGTGGCCTTCGCACGGAGACGGCGCGTGCGACTCTCCGCGGCGGCGCTGTTCGCCGCGATCACGGCATCCTCGAGCGCGCGATGCAGCGCGACCTCGAGACACACCAGCTCCTCGCCGGAGGTGGAGCGCAGATCGAAGCGCGCGCTCGCCTGCTCCGGAATGGAGTTGATCGAAGTGCCGCCCTCGATGGTGCCGACATTGAGTGTGCTGTGTGGGGAGCACACCTCAGACGGAGCGGTGAGCGCGGCGATGGTGTGGCTGAGGATGGCGATCGGGTTTGGCGCACCGGCATCGGTCCAGGAGTGTCCGCCTGGTCCACGCACCGTGGTGAGAAACCGGCGGCTGCCCAGCGCCTCGGTGACCGCGACCTCGTGGCCCGCGCCATCGAGCACGATGTGGGCAGCGATGCGGTCCCGCCATGGCGACTGCTGGTAGAGGTAGCGCATGCCGCGCAGATCGCCCTCGCCCTCTTCGCCGACATTGGCGATGAACAGCACAGGGCAGGGAAACGTCACCGCCGAAGCGACGAGTGCGGCGGCGATGGCGAGCAGCCCGGTCAGCCCTGCGGCATTGTCGCAGGCGCCGGGGGCGATGAGGCGGGTGCCCTGGACCACGGGGTCGATCGGCGTTTCCGCCGGAAATACGGTATCGATGTGCGCGGACAGGACGAGGGCGTGGGGGCAATGAGCCGCGTTGCCGTTGTGCCCCGCCAATCCGGACGCTGCGTCGGTGGGTAGCAGGCCGAGGACATTGCCTTCAGAATCGATGATGGTGTCGGTCAGCCCGATGGAGGCGAACTGGCTCAGCAGCCACGCGGCGCGGGTGGCTTCGCCGAACGGCGGCGCCGGGATGCCGACCAGGGTGCGCTGCCAGTCCATCAGCAGCCCATCGCGAAGGTGCAACCAGCGGAAGGCTTGATGGACTCGCCGCTGCGCCGCGAGTTGAGGCACCCGGCCGAGCGGATTCAGTGAGAGAAACGACTGCATGCCGGCCTTTAATCAAGGGTAGCATCGCGTTCGGGCGAGGCGCCGTACACGACCGAATGCAGATAGAGCCCGCGGGCCGGCGCGGTGGCGCCTGCGACGGTTCGCCTGCGCGCCGCGATCATCGCGGCGATCTCTGCCGGATGCCGCTGACCGCGCCCCACTTCGAGGAATGTGCCGACCAGGTTGCGCACCATGTGGTGGAGAAATCCGCTGCCCGCCACGGTGTAAAGCAGCAGATCGCCTTCCTCGTGCCACAGGGAGTGGGTCAGCGTGCGGACGTTGTGAACCTGCTCGTCGGCTGCCATGCGGGTGGTGCGATCAGCGTCACTGGCGGCGAATGAAGAGAAGTCGTGCGTGCCCAGCACGTCGCTGGCGGCCTCCTGCATCGCATCGAGGTGCAGCGGCCAGGGCATTGCGTAGACATAGCGGGCGAGTGCGGGAGGGCAAATCTCGCCACGATAGATGCGGTACTCGTAACGCTTGCCGGTGGCGCTGTGGCGCGCATGGAAGTCGGCAGGCGCATGCTCTGCCGCAAGTACGCGAATGGCTGGCGGCAGCGTGCGGTTGAGGGCGCGCAGCAGGTTCGTAGGAGGAATCGGCGCAAGGAGCGCGACCGAGGCGACCTGGGCCAAGGCATGCACGCCGGCATCGGTGCGGCCCGAGCCTTGCGGCAGCGTGCGCTCGCCAGTCACCCGCTCGAGCGCGTCTGCCAGCTCACCCTGCACGGTGTATCGCCCGGGCTGCACCTGCCATCCATGAAAGTCCGTGCCGTCGTAGGCCAGCAGCAGCTTCCAGATTTGCCCCGCTGGATGGGGCAGGGAATCGCCGTGTTGATCCAACTCGCCCTGTGTATCGAACTGCATGACCAGGCTGAGGATAGCGCAGGGTGGGGCGAGCGCCCGCGATATACTCGCCTTGCTGTTGCGAGTGCTGTGACCTGCCTTGCGCCGCGTGCGAGGTTTTCGGGAACATGCAGCGTGCTCTCAACGTAATCAGCCACAGGCGACACGACTGAGTCAGCGCTGGGGAGCCGCGCTCTTCAGTAAGGATTCCGCGAAAGCCGGAGTCTCGGGAGTGCTCTGCACCGTCTGTGTGGAGACAGCGAGAAAGATTGAGCGGGGGCGAATGGCAAGCTTGAGGAAAGTTGTGCGGCAGCAGTCGGGGGGAGCAGGACACATGCGCGGCAGACGCCTGGCAGGGTGGGCCGCGATAGCGGCAACGCTGCTCTCGGGTGTGACGCCCATCGCGGCAGCCCAGCAGCAGATCGAGCCGGGATCGGCCACGGCGGGACTGCCCAGCGAGCCGGCGCCCAACGCGACGCAACCACTGTTTCTGCGGCCGGACACGCGCGATTTTTCAAAGTCGCCGCGACCCTTTCCCAACCCGCTGGCGATCTATCGATCGCCGAGCGTCGATGTGCCGAATGTCTTCAATTCTCCGCGGCTCGCCGAGCTCGTGCAGAACGGGAAGATCTATCTCAGCCTGAGCGACGCCATCCTGCTGGCGCTTGAGAATAACTACGACATCGCTATCGCTCGCTACAACCTCGATATCTCCGACACGGACATCGTGCGTTCGCGCGCGGGCGGATCGCTGCTGGGCTCGCCTGCCGGCCTGGTGACCGGCACGTTGAGCGGCAGCACGTCCACACTGTCGGCTTCGGGCGGCGGTCCAGGGGGTACCTCTGCCGGTGCGGCCGGCGCGGGCGCCGGTTCCAGCGGCCTGGTGCTCACGGCCAACGGTCAGGGGCCAGCGCCTACCATTTCCGATCCGTTGCTGACCGGCACGGTGCAGCTTGAGCGATCGACGACGCCCGAGCCCAACCAGTTCATCACTGGTGCGCCAGCGTTGAATCAGAACACTGATGCTTACAACTTCCAGTACCAGCAGGGGTACCAGACCGGCACGCTGTTCACTGTAGGGTTCCAGAACTCGCGCGTCACCACGAACAGCTTCCGTAACGGCTATAGCCCGGAGCTGACCTCGAGCTTTCGCGCGACCGTCACGCAGCATCTGCTGAATGGCTTTGGCCCCGGCGTGAATCGCCGGTTCATCGTCCAGGCGCTCAACAATCGCCGCATCACAGACTCAGGTTTTCGCCAGCAACTGCTCTACACCATCAACCAGGTAGAAGGCATCTACTGGTCGCTGGTGAGCGCGTACGAAAACGTGCAGTCGGCGCAGCGTGCCTTGGACCAGTCGACGCAGGTCGCCTCGGACGATCGCAAGCAGTTGCAGATCGGCACACTGGCTCCGCTGGACGTGCTGAATGCCGACAACCAGGTAGCGCAGGACAAGCAGACGCTGATCAGTGCGCAGTCCACGCTCGAATACCAGCAGCTCATCATCAAGCAGGCGGTCGCGCGGAACCTGGATGATCCCAAGCTCTCTGCCGCCCCTGTGGTGCCGACCGATCGTGTGTCGCTGGTCGAGATGCCGGAGGAGACAGCCGCAGTCGAAGACCTGGTCAAGCAGGCGTATCAGAATCGGCCGGAGATCGAGCAGGCCGTGCTCAATCTGAAGAACGACCAGATCACGCTGCGTGGTGTGAAGAATGGTCTGCTGCCAACGGTGGATGTGTATGGCTTCTACGGCTCGACCACACTGGGGGGCGCGGCGAACCCGAACTGCAGCATCGCGGCGAACGGACCCGAGGGTTGCCAGATCACGCCGGGCGGCTACTCCGATGTGTTCACCGGTCTGTTCAAGGGCAACACGCCGGATCGCGGCGTTGGCGTGAACGTAAATATTCCGCTGCGCAACCGCACAGCGCAGTCGCTCGTGTCGCGCTCCCTGCTCGAATACCGGCAGGACCAGTTGAAGCTCGAGCAGCTCTACACGCAGGTGCGAATTCAGGTGATCAACTCGCAATATGCGCTGACGAACGATCGCGCCGCGGTACAGGCCGCGACGGCGACACGCGAGTACAACCTGCAGGCGCTCGATGCGGAGAAGAAGAAGTTCAAGTACGGCGCTTCGACCACAGCGCTGGTGCTGCAACAGGAGCGCAGCCTGGCGGCGGCCGAGAACACGGTCACCTCCGCGCTCGGAACCTACGCGCGCGATCGCGCATCCCTCGAGCAGCTCCTGGCGAACACGCTGACCAAGTACAACATCAGCATCACTGACGCGGTCAGCGGCAAGGTGAACCAGGCGATCAGCGTGCCCGGCCTGGAGCCGGCCCCGAAGACGCCGGACGCCAGCCTGCCTTCGCAACAGCAGCAGCTGCAGAAATCGCACGACCAGCCAACGCCGCCGTCGCCCATGCCGCAGCAGCCGCCGCCACAGCCTTAGTGCTCTGCTGGCGGGAGCGCGATCGCTCCCGCCAGCGTAACTATCGGACTGCGACCTGGTCGAGCAATGTGAAGAACTCCGGGAACGAAATATCCGCGGCGTCTGCGCCGTGGATCAGCGAATCGCCCTTCGCTCGAAGAGCCGCGATGGAGAACGCCATCGCGATGCGGTGATCTCCGCCGGCGTCGATCTCCGCGCCGTGCAGCATCTGTCCGCCGGGTACGTCCATACCGTCGTCAACCTCTGTGACTTCGGCGCCCATGCGGCGCAGGTTCTCCGCCACCAGCGCGATCCGGTCCGATTCCTTCACACGCAGCTCCTTGGCATCGCGAATGCGAATGCCATGACGCGTGTAGGGTGCGATGGCAGCGAGCACAGGCAGTTCATCGATGAGCTGTGCGGCAAGCGCACCTGAGATGGTGGCACCACTGAGACCGTCGGGCGGCGCAACGAGCTGCACCGTTCCGGCAAGCTCACCGCCACGTTGCTCCAGGTTGAGCACGGAGGTCTTCGCACCCAACGTCGAGAGCACGTCGAGCAGTGTCGCCCGCGTCGGATTCAGCCCCAGATTATCGAGCAGCAGGCTGGAATCGGGGAAGAGCGCAGCCGCACACAGGAAGAACGCCGCCGAGGAGAGATCGCCCGGGATGACCGTCTCGACCGCGTGGAGCGACTGTCCGCCAGCGACGCTGATCTTGTTTATCTCGCGGATCAGGCGGACGCCGAACGCCTCAAGCGCAATCTCGCCGTGGTCGCGGGTGCGGATGGCTTCTGTTACCGAGGAGGTGCCATGTGCCTGCATGCCGGCGAAGAGCACGGCCGTCTTCACCTGTGCGCTCGGCACGGGGGTGGTGTAGTCGAGGCAACGGAGTGTAGCGCCCTCGATCGCGACCGGTGCATGACCCTGGGTCAGCGTGATCTGTGCGCCCATGGCTTCGAGCGGCTTGCGAATGCGCTCCATCGGGCGGCGGGTGAGCGACTCATCGCCAACCAGCGTGAAACGTCCCTGCTGGGCAGCGAGCAGGCCGGCCAGCATGCGCATCGTCGAGCCGGAGTTGCCGCAGTCCAGCGGCTCGGTCGTCGGCGTGAAGCGGCCGGCGCAGCCCTCGATGGTGACGCTTGTGCCCTCGTGCGTGACCTTCGCGCCCAGTGCGGCGACGCACCCCAGACTGCTGGCTGGGTCTGCGCCAGTCGAGAAGTTCTCCAGCCGCGTCGTGCCATGGGCCAGCCCGCCGAGCAGTGCATAGCGGTGCGAGATGCTCTTGTCGCCCGGCAGGCGCAGGCTGCCGAGCAGGTTACGCGCGGGAGAGATCACGCGGGTCGGGGTCGATTGAGACAAGCGAAGACTCCGTTTCGAACAGCGGTTTGTCTTCGAGTGTAGCTGGCTCAGGCGGGGTTCGCGGCGTCCTGAACGCGAAGGACGATCAGCGTCTCATCGTCGAAGCGCTCTTCGCCGGACTGAAACGCCGAGATCTCGGCAAGGATGAGGTCGGCGAGCGCGGCCGCCGAAAGCGTGGGATGACGTTCGACCAGTTCGGCGAGTCGTTCGGTGCCGAACATCTCTCCTGCCGGGTTTTGCGCATCGGCGAGGCCGTCGGAGAAGAAGAGGATTGCATCGCCGGGTCGCGTGGATAACGTGAACTGCTCGTACGACACATCGGGGAAGAGCCCGAGAGGGAAGCCTTCCGCGCGAATTGTCTCGACCTCCCCACTGCGAAGAATCAGTGGCTGCACGGCCCCGGCATTGGCAATTTCGAGCGTCTGGTCTTCATCGTTCCACACTGCGAAGACCATGGTCACGTACTGCGCGTCGACGCGGCGCTCCTGCAGGGAGTCGTTCAGCAGGCGCAGCATATCGGCCGGATGCGGACATCGTGGCGCGGCGGCGCGCATGATGCCGGAGACGAGCGCCGCATAGAGCGCGGCCGGCGCAGCCTTACCGCTCGCATCGCCCAGCGCGATCCCGGTGCGCGTCTTGTCATAGAGCAGCAGGTCGTACATGTCGCCACCGATGGTGCGCGCGGGCAGAAAGCGTGTGGCGAAGTCGGCGAAGCGATGTTTGGGGCGCAATTGGGGCAGCAGGCGAAGCTGGACCTCTCGTGCCATCTCGAGATCGTGCTCGAGGCGCTGCTCTTGCTGCGCAATACGTTGATAGAGGCGCGCGTTCTCGATCGCGATGGCGATCTGCGCAGCCAGCGTGATGACGGTGCGCCGATGATCTTCGTTGAAGTAGTTGACCTTGGTGTGTTCGAGGTCGAGCACGCCGATGACCTTGCCTTTATAGATCAGCGGCACGGCCAGCTCGGAGCGCGTGAGCGGGTCAATCATGTAGTAGCGCGCATCGCGACGGACATCCGCGGCATAGACCGGCTCCCGTGTCTCGACCGCGACACCGACCAGTCCGCGCCCCACCGGCACGCGCTCGCTTGGCACGTACCGTTTACCAAAGCGCACCGCGAACTGCGTCTCCAGCAGATGGTCGCGCTCGTTCACCAGCAGGATTGAGAACATCTGGTAGTCGATGAGCCGGCGCAGCAGCGCGCCGATCCTCTCGAGCAACTCGTCCAGGTCGAGGATCGAGCTAATGTCGCGCGAGACCTCGGTGAGCACCGCCAGTGTCTGCGCCTGGCGCGAGACGCGTGTGTAGAGCCGAGCATTCTCGATGGCGACTGCGACGCGGGACGCCGTGAGCTCGAGCAGGCGAAGCTGCTCTTCCTGGAAGTAGCCGATCTGCTCGCTTTCGATGTCGATCACACCGATGACCCGGCCTTTGACGATGAGCGGGACCGCGAGCTCGGATCGCACTGAATCGTTCGCGGAGATGTAGTTCTTCGCTTCGCGGACATCATTGATCAGCACGGGCTGTTTCAGCGATGCTGCTTCGCCGATCACGCCTTCGCCGACGCGGAAGCGCCGCCGCTCGGTCTCCGGCGTATGGCCGACCTGGTAGCGCATGCGGAGATCGTTGGTGCGGTCGTTGAGCAGCAGGATCGCGAAGATGCGGAAGTCGATGACGGCACGAACCAGCTCCGCCGTCTGGTGCATGATGGTCTGCAGATCGAGCGTGGCGTTTAGAGCGTTCGCCAGCCGCATCAGGAACTCGAGCTGGATCGGCTCCTGACGCACCTGTACGCGCGCGGCCCCGCCTTCGCTGGCGGGCCGGTAGTCTCCTTCGAAGCTGTCGGCAGGCCGGTCGGGCTGGCCGTCATTCTTCACGTGGGTCGCTCCATCGCCCGGTCACGTGGGCCGGGCAATCGAGTCATCATAGCGCAGCGCCGCGCGCCGGTCGGACGATGAGAACCCGCTCAGATCGACGCAGTCTGCTGTGCAGAGGCGAGTTCCTGCATGCGTTCTTCGACGATGCGCACACTGGCGCTGGCCCCGATGCGGCTTGCGCCGGAGTCGAGCATGATGCGGGCGTCACTGAGCGTGCGTATGCCTCCCGAGGCCTTCACCCCGCAGGAGTTGCCAGCGACACCGCGCAGCAGCGCGACATCGGCAGCTGTCGCGCCGCCCGTGGAGAACCCGGTGCTGGTCTTCAGAAAGTCCACGCCAGCGCTGATGCCGATCTCGGAGGCGCGCAGCTTTTCCGGGATGGAGAGCAGGGAAGTCTCAAGAATGACTTTGACGATCGCGCCTGCTCCGTGAGCCACCTCGAGGACGGACCGGATGTCGCTTTCAACACCGTCATACATGCCGCTGCGCAGCATGCCGATATTGATCACCATGTCGAGCTCGCGCGCCCCCATCTTCACCATCTCGCGCGCTTCGTCACGCTTGCTGGTGGCGAGATTCGCCCCGAGCGGGAAGCCGATCACCACGCCGACAGGGATGCCGGTCCCGGCCAGAGCCGAACTCGCCAGTGGCACCCACGCGGGATTGACCATCGCGCAGGCGAAACGGTATTCGGCGGCTTCGCGACAGAGCGCAATCACCTGGTCCCGCGTCGCGTCAGCCTTCAGCAGCGTGTGGTCCAGCAAAGCGGCCAGCGCAGCCGGCGTGGCGAGTGCTTGCTCTGCAAAGACCTGCGGGTTGAAGGTGCCGCGGTGGGGGTTCTCAACGATCTTGGGCGGGGTCTGCTCAGTGGTGGGCGATGCTTCCTCGATATGGATCTCCACGGGTCAACTCCTTTGCGTGGCGGGGCGAAACACAGTGCAGCTTACGACGCCGCGGAGACTCCCGTCTCCTCTGAGAAGACGCAGTGTGTTCCGCGTTGCTCCACAACGGGAGCAGTGCGTCAGTCCGCTGCTTCGGGCGGGAAGATGCAGATGTCGGGCAGGTTGCGAAAGCGCTCGGCGTAGTCCATGCCGTAGCCGATCACGAAGTGGTTGGGGATGGTGAAGCCGACGTACTCGGCCTGGATGGCCTCCTGCCGGCGGTCGGGCTTGTCCAGCAGCGTGGCCACGCGCAGCGACTTTGGCTGGTGGTGCTGCAGCATGCGCTTCAGGAAGGACAGCGTGAGCCCGGTGTCGAGAATATCCTCGACCAGAATGATGTTGCGGCCCTCAATCGGGTGGTCGAGATCCTTGATCAGCTTGACTGCGCCGCTCGACCGCGTGCCTTTGCCGTAGCTCGAGACGGCGACGAAGTCGAAGGTGCAGTTCACGGTGATGGCGCGCGCCAGGTCCGCCAGGAAGATGGTGGCCCCTTTGAGCACGCCCGCCAGCAGGACGGATTCGCCGGCGTAGTCGCGGTCGATTTCGCGGCCTATCTCGGCGATGCGCTGGGCGATGGCGTCCCGGCTGATCAGGACCGGCGGATGAACCTCGTGCAGAGCATGTCCGGCCGTGGTCGCCATGCGGCTATCATCTCCCAGGTCCCGTCTTCTGCCAAAGCCAGTTGACGCTGGCTATACTCGACACAGCGCTTTCATGTATCCGTTCATTCATCTTGGCCGATTCACCATCGGCACCTTCGGTCTGCTGCTGTGGCTCGCGGCGGTGTGTGCGGCGTTCGTCCTGCACCAGAACTTTCGTCGCTACCGCGTGCAGGCAGATGCGGTCAGTGTCGTGGCGTTTGTCACGGTGCTGGGCGTGATCGGCGCCAAGCTGTGGCACGTGTTCGAAGACCCGTCGACGCTGATCCATTTCCCCATTGCCACGCTGTTCGATCGGGCCGGCTTCGCCTGGTATGGCGGATTGATCGCTGGCATCCTGACGTTGATGTGGCAGGGGCGCGCGGCGGGTACAGGCTCGCTGGGGATGCTGGACCTGGCCGCTCCCGCGGCAGCCGTGGGCTACGGCGTGGGACGGATCGGCTGTCTCACCTCTGGCGATGGCGACTACGGCATCGCAACGAGCCTGCCCTGGGGCATGAGCTTCCCTCACGGCCTGGTGCCGACCGTCCAGCGTGTGCACCCGACGCCGATCTATGAATTCCTGGCCGCGCTGGCGATCGGGGCCTGGCTGTGGCATCGCGGGACCGTGCAGTTGCGACGGCGTGCGCAGGGCGAGAGCCTTGGACAGGGCGAGCTGACAGGCGAGTACCTGGTGCTGGCCGGGCTGGCACGCTTCCTGGTGGAGTTCATCCGCATCAACCCGCGCATTTACTTCGGCATGAGCAATGCGCAGCTCGCCAGTCTTGGGTCCATGGTGGTCGGCATCCTGCTGATCGTGTGGGCCAGACGCCATGCGACGTCACGCGCTGCGTCTGCTGCCGCAGCCACCTGAACCGCAACTAAAGCTGCTTCAGGTACACCTTCGCAGCGGCAAGCTCCGGGAACAGGCGCTCGTCTGCCTGGAAGGCGCGCGAATGCACGCAGCGGCGGCCGGATCGCACCGTGACCGGATGCTTCAGGTGCAGCATCTCGTGATAAACGAGATATTCGACGGCACAGCGCGGTGTATTGCGTCGGTCGAAGACGCGGCTGACCACGATCGTGTTGTGCGCCGGGTCGTAGTGGCCGAGCGCGCGGCGCGCCATGTGCGCACTCCAGGTCAGCGTCGGCCGGCCGAGCAGGCCGTAGAAGAACCGGGTATTCAGAGTGTCGAAGATCTCCTCAAGGTCGTAGTACTGCCCCTTGGGCCCGAGGATGGTCTTGCGCCCGCGTGTCTGGCGCAGCCGCTCGGTCTGCCGCATCACGGACTCGCTCGAGGAGAAGTGGCGATAGCGGCGGGTGTGCCGCGCATCGAGCGGCTTGCGATAGAGCTTCGCGATCAGGATGTGAGCGATGGCCCGCAGCACCGGCTCCGGAGCGCCCTCGAGCACGTCGGAGAGCGAAACGTGCAGATTGCCTTCGCGCAGACGAATGGTGGTGTTCAGGGTAGTGAACTGCCGGAAGCGCACCTGCAACGGAGGCATCGGCGCGCGGGGTCGGAGGACGCGGTATTCGTCCTGAAAGATGCGCTGTAACTCGGGGGTCACGTCTGACTTAGGCTAGCACTGTTGCGGACTACCACAGAGCGCCGTGTGGGCGTCGAGGTAAGTGCGTTACGGCCGATTCCGCTCAGCGGGTCGCGGCCAGTCGGGCCACGGTGAAGAAGCAGAAGGCAGCGACGGCGATCAAGCCGGCTCGCGCCGTCCACCCGGCAGCGGGCTTGCCCAGCGCGCCGCCATTTTCCCCGAGTGTGAAGCACTGATACAGGCAGAACACGCCGACGCCCGCGGTCGCCAGCAGTTCGAAAAACCGCAATGCAGATTCCATCTGAGTCTCCGCACGAAGAGATGCGCGGACGTACGGCAAAGACGCAGAGGTGTTACTTCTTCGGGGCTTTGTGCTTGCCGAAGTACTCCTCCTGCGACTTCAGGACTTCCGTGACCGCCTGGCGCAGACTGTCAGACGCTTCAAGCGCGGTCTTTCGCGCAAAGTCGTACTCCGGTGAGCTGGGCGGCTCATTCAGGATGCCGTTCCACTTGGCCGCACGCTCCAGCGCCAGCTTCAATCCCTTGCGAGCATCGGCGTGCTGCTGGTCGTAGGTGTCGATATTGTCTTCGAGCTCGTCCACCAGCCGGGTGAACTCCTCCATCTTGGTGTGGATGTCCGCACCGGGATGCTGATCGACAGGACGCCGCACCGTCTGGTGGATGGTGTCGCTGCGCTCGTCGATGAACTGGAGGTAGAGCTTGATACGCTCACTCGGCTGGTCCGCGACCTCGCGGATCTGATCTTCCTGCTGCGGCGTCAGCGGGTCGCGCGAGTGCTGCGCGAGAGTCGGGACCGTCGCTCCCAGCAGGACCGCGAGAGCGATGAGCCGAACGGGAGGCGCGACGGCGCCACAGCGGAGGTGTGCGCGCTTCACAGACTTAGCGGCGGAAGACGCGCAACATCAGCTCGTCCTGCACCTGGTTCAGGTTCTTGAGCGTGGTTTCGAGCACCGGGCGGTCGTCGAGCGCCGCTCCATGCAGGTACTCGTTCAAGCGGAACGCGGTGTGCTCCATCAGGATTTGCGCGTTCTTCATCCGCTTGGTGTCGTCCGCCATGCCGAGATGGATCTTCTGCGTGTACTCGCGAATGGAGCGAAGTGTCGCGGAGGCGTCCTCGCCCTGCTTGAGCTGACGACCTGCGAGTTCGGTCATCTGGTGCACGACCTCGGCGTAGAGGAAGCACTGCTCCTTGGGAGAAGCGATGCTTGCCTTGGTGGCGAGGGCGGTAATCGCTGCCTGGTCGAGCTGCTTGTTGTCCAGGTTTGCGCCGAAGCATGCCGGGGCGGCAAGGGAGAGAGAGAGAACGAGGAGACCGATCGGACGCATAGCGCACCTCGCGGGGGCCGCTGCGGTCAGTGACCGTGTCCCAGGGTCACCAGCCGGTGTTTCGCCTGCCATTCCTCGTTCGGATAGTGATTCCCGGCGGCCGCGAGGAACCGTTCATAATACTCGGCCGCTTGTTTGCTTTGGTGCAGATTATCGTACGAAGTTGCCTTCAGGAACAATGTCTCTGCCGTGTCCGGTGCGATTTGTTCACGCGCCCGAAGCGCGGCGAGCACGGCAGCGTCCTGGTGCAACTGAGACTGTGCAAATGCGAGGCCGCCCCAGGCTTCTACGTCCCTTGGATCGACGGCGGTCGCGCGCTCCAGCACCGGGACCGCTTGCGCGAACTGGCGCGTGTAGATCAGGCTTTGTCCATAGACGGTGAGCAGCGACGTGTCCTTTGGATCGTTGCGCAGGGCCTCAGCCAGGACCGGGACGGCCTTGTCCGGCGCACCGGACTGCATGTACGCATCGGCCAGCATGCCGCTGACGGAGTTGTTGGCGGGCTGAAGCTGATGCAGCTTTTCGAGCGTGGTGAGCGCCTCCGCCGTGTTGCCCTGCGCGGAGAGCGCACCAGCAAGCTGGGCCTGCAGGCCGGCGTCCTCTGAATGCCGGGCGAGCGCTTCGCGCAGGAGCGGTTCGGCCTCCTGCGGCTTCTTCTCTTGCAGCAGCAGGTGCGCCAGGCCGGACGTGGCTGCGGCGGAGCCGGGCTCGGCCGCTAACGCCTGGTGATAGGCAACAGCGGCGTCCTCGGGATCGTGATTGGCCTCGGCGATGCGTCCGGTCAACACCAGGTCCGCGGGATTGTGCTGGCCGGGGACCAGTTCGAGCGCATGGAGCAGTGACTGCTTCGCCGCAGACGGGTCGGTGGCGAGCTGAAGTTCTGCGAGGCTGCGCCAGACCTGCGCCTTCGCCGCCGGGTCCGGCGCAGCGGGCTCAAGCTGGCTCGCGGTCTCGAGTTCGGTGCGCGCCTGGTCGGCCCGGTTGGTCTGCGCATAGAGGAGCCCCAGGGCGGCGTGCGATTCGAACTGCCTGGGGTTGGCCGCGTTCGCCTTCATGTAGTCGCGTTCCGCGGCTTCCTGCTGTCCTGTGGCGTCCTCGACGTAGCCGAGGTCAAACAGCGCTCGCGCATCTTGCGGGTGTTGATTCAGCCAGGCCGCGAGCAGCGGGCGCGCTGCGTCGTACTCGCGCGCATCCATTTTGTCCTCGGCCGCGGCCAGCGCAGGCGCGACGCCCGGAGCGGGATGCGCGGCGGAAGCTGGTTGGTCCGGAGACTGTGTGCCCGCCGGCAGCGGGGCCTGCTGCGCAGAAGCCAGCGGCGCGAGCAGCAGGAATGAGAGCCACCATTTCATCGATGCCGTCCTGATCAAAGCGCAACCGCTGCGCGATCTGCCGATTCCTTGAGCACGCGCGCGAGCCAGTAGCCGGTGTGTGAGCCCTCGACTGCCGCGATCTCCTCCGGCGTGCCGACCGCGACGACCTCGCCGCCGCCAGAGCCGCCCTCCGGGCCCATGTCGATGACCCAGTCCGCGGACTTGATCACGTCCAGGTTGTGCTCAATGACTAGCAGGGAGCCGCCGCCGTCGATCAGCTTGCGAAACGCGTGGAGCAGCTTGCCCACATCGTCGAAGTGCAGCCCGGTGGTCGGCTCGTCGAGGATGTAGAGCGTGCGGGAGCGGGTCAACTTGCCGTTGGACGTGCGCACGGAGGCAAGGTGGGCAGCGAGCTTGACGCGCTGCGCCTCGCCGCCCGAGAGCGTGGTCGCGGACTGGCCGAGCCGCACATAGCCCAGCCCTACCTCGTCGAGTACGGCGAGCTTATCGAGAATGCGCGGATGGCCAGCGAAGAAGCGTAGCCCCTCCTTCACCGAGAGCGCCAGCACCTCGGAGATGTTGCGGCCCTTGTACTTCACCTCGAGGGTGGAAGCTTTGTAACGCGTGGCGTTACATTCTTCGCAGGGAAGCTCGACATCCGCCAGGAACTGCATCTCGACGGTGACCGTGCCGTCGCCTTCGCACACATCGCAGCGACCGCCCGGCACGTTGAACGAGAAATGGCCGGCGCCGTAGCCGCGGCGTTCCGCCTCGGGCTGCGCGGCGAAGAGCTCGCGGATCGCGTCGAAGGCCTTGATGTACGTGATCGGGTTTGATCGCGGCGTGCGCCCGATGGGATTCTGGTCGACCAGCACGACGTCGTTCAGGCGCTCCACCCCGGTCAGTTCGCGATACAGTCCGCTAGGGTCGCCGCCCTCGGTCTGCCCAAGCTGGTGCGCGATCGCGCGATAGAGCACCTGGTGAACAAGCGTCGACTTGCCCGAACCGGAGACGCCGGTCACGCAGGTCAGCATGCCGAGCGGGATCTCCACATCGACGTTGCGGAGATTGTGCACGCGCGCACCGCGGAGCACGAGCTTCTCTCGGCCCGGCTCGCGTCGCCGCGAGGGCACAGGGATCGTGAGCGCACCCGACAGGTAGCGGCCGGTGAGCGAGTCGGGATTGTGCTCGACTTCCGCGACTGTGCCCGCTGCCAGCAGGCGTCCGCCGTACTCGCCCGCACCCGGCCCCAGGTCGAGCAGGTAGTCAGCTGCGCGGAGAACATCGGGATCGTGCTCGACGACGAGGATCGTGTTGCCGAGATCGCGCAGGTTTTCGAGAATGCGGATCAGCTTGGCGGTGTCGCGCGTGTGCAGGCCAATCGAAGGCTCGTCGAGCACGTACAGTGCGCCGACGAGCTGCGACCCGAGCGACGTAGCGAGTTGAATGCGTTGCGACTCGCCGCCTGAGAGTGTCGAGGCGAGGCGGTCGAGCGTGAGGTAGTCGAGGCCGACGGAGTCGAGGAAGCGTAACCGCTGCTGCACTTCTTTGAGGATCGAGCCGGCGATCTCCTCCTGCTCGCGCGTCAACTGGAGCGCAGCAAAGAACTGGTGCGCTGCGGCGATCGTGAGCGCAGCCGTTTGGCAGATGTTCCGACCATCGAGCAGCACCGCACGGGCTTCGGCGCGCAGCCGCTCGCCCTTGCAGTCCGGGCAGCGCGCGTAGCCGCGGTACTTCGACAGCATGACCCGCACGTGCAGCTTGTACTTCTTGCGCTCCATCAGCTCGAAGAAGCCGTGCACGCCAAGGAAGCCGCCATGTCCATCGAGCACCAGCGCCTGCTGCTCCGCCGTGAGCTCGTACCAGGGCACGTCGAGCGGGATGCTGTATTCGCGCGCAGCGCGGCGCAACTCTGTCTGGTAGGGCCGGTACTTCGGCCGCGTCCAGGGATCGATGGCGCCCTGGTCGAGCGTCTTGTTCTTGTCCGGGATGATCAGGTCAAGATCGAAGTCGATCGTGTTACCGAAGCCCTGGCAGCGTGGGCAGGCGCCGTACGGGTTGTTGAACGAGAACAGGCGCGGCTCCGGCTCGCGATACAACCGGCGGCACTGCTTGCACTCATACTCGCGGGAGAAGCGGTGCGTCGAGCGCGGTGCGCCGTCATCCTCACGCGGCACGACTTCGTAGACGATCTCCCCCGACTCGCGATAGCCGATCTCGGCTGCATCCACGATACGTGCGCGCGCGTCCGACGAGACCGCGATGCGGTCGATGAGCACGAACACCGGCTGCGTGAAGTCGATCTCGAGTAGCGACTCGGGCGATGAGAACTCGTAGATCTGCTTGTTCTGGTAGAGGCGATTGAAGCCCCGCGCGCGCAGGTCGGTCAGCCGCTGGCGCAGCGCATCCGAGAGCGGCTCGGGCGTCTCCTCGGTCTTCTTTGCTGCTGCCTTTTTGGCGCGGCGGGGCTTTGCAACCGGCTCGGCCTCATCCTTCGGGTGCTCGTTCACAGGCAGATCTTCGGACGCAGGCGGGCGGCGCATCTCGACGGGGAACAGCGCGTGCAGGCGCGTGCCTTCACCAAGCGCGAGGATCGCTGTGGCGATCTCGTCGACGGAATCGCGGCGCACCAGGTTGCCGCAGACGATGCAGTGCATCGTGCCGCAGCGCGCGTACAGCAGCCGCATGTAGTCGTAGATCTCGGTGGCGGTCGCGACCGTGGAGCGCGGATTGCGCGTCGAGTTCTTCTGCTTAATGGCGATCGCCGGCGCGAGCCCGTCGATCAACTCGACGTCCGGCTTCTCGATCCGCTCGAGGAACTGGCGCGCGTACGCGGACAGAGACTCGACGTAGCGCCGCTGGCCTTCGGCGTAGATCGTGTCGAACGCGAGCGACGATTTGCCCGACCCGGACACGCCCGACACCACGGTCAGCTTGCCGTGCGGAATGTCGCAGTCAACGCCCTTCAAATTATGGGTCCGCGCGCCGCGGATGATGATCGCGTCATTCACTCGAGGGGTATCCAGTGCGTCTTTCGGAGCTTGGGGATGCACTCTTCAGTATAGTGCGGACCGCATGGGCGAACGCATTCCCGTGGGACCTGCCGTCCAGGCAGACGCACTCACGTGCGTGAGGTGAAGCGGCTCCCGTTGGTCGCCGCCCGGGAGTGCTGCTGTCTAATTGGGCGTGCGTGAGGCGTTCCTTCACGCCTCACCCATATCCTGATTGAAGCAGTTGCTAACGCGCGTGCTTTTGCAGGTTGAAAAACATGCCGCCAGCCGGCGCCCTTTCGTCTTCGATTCCGGACTCAAGGACAACATCCACAGGGTGGCCGTCGACCTGCGAGAACGTCATGACATTGGAGACTGACCTCGCGCTCAAGTATCGGATCCGAAGGGTGTGCTCATCCGTCCAGAGCAGGTTGACTCCGTAGGCCTGTTGGTTCCGAACGGCACCATACAAGCTCGCAACCCGGACAGACTGAGCTCTCCCTACTGCTTCCACACTCACGTCATAGCCGAAGGAGGTAGTGGCGCCCGCGTTAGTCTCGGTCAGCCTCGCGCTGAGCACGCGATCCGGCGAGACTGCCCGTGCCACCTCGTGACTCGAGCACGGCGTGCAGCCGATGCTGCATCCAGCCAGAAGCACTCCGTAGGCCAAGCGGCATGTTGCAAGATGTACAGCCATGACCTGCCTACTCCCGTGCGGCGATCAGCGAGTCCAGCACCAGCAGTATCCCGCCGACAACGATGCACGAGTCCGCCACGTTGAAGTCGGGCCAGTGGTAGTGGACGATGTGGACTTCGAGGAAGTCGATCACCGCGCCCGTCTTGATTCGGTCGTAGACGTTGCCGAGTGCCCCGCCGAGTATCAGCGCGAGCGCGATGCCGGTCATCGTGATGCGCCGGCCGGTGCGCAGCAGGATCACGATGATCGCGACCGCGGCCACCAGCGAGAAGCCCACCAGCATCCAGCGCACCAGCTCCGGCGATGCGGAGTCGCCGAACAGCGAGAAGGCCGCGCCCGTGTTCAGCACATGCGTGATGCGGAAGACCTTCGGGATCACCTCATGCGCGCTGCCCAGCCGCAGTGAATGGTCGACTGCGATCTTGGTGACGCGGTCGACCACGATGACGAGCAGCGACAGCGCGAACAGCAGGCCAGGGAAGTGCCAGCCGCGACGCTCCGGAACGGACGCCGCGGTGACGGTTTCGGTAGCCATCAGGCCGGGACCTCTGCGTTGAGCGGCGGGAAGCCGATCTCTTCGAGCGCACCAGCGCAGCGGCCGCACACCTCGGGCCAGCGCGGATCGACGCCGATGTCGGTGCGGTAGTTCCAGCAGCGTGTGCACTTCGTGCCGTCGGCAGCGATGGTGGTGGCGCGAATCTCGTCACCGCCGCTGTTGCCAGAGAGCGTCACCTGCGAGACGTTGAGCAACTCCTTAAGGCTGGACTCGTAGCGCCGCCCGACAGCGAGTGATGCCACCGGCAGCTCGAGGATGATCTTCGCTTCAAGGGCCTTGCCGATGCGCTTCTGCTTCCGTGCCTCTTCGAGCGAGAGCAACGCTACCTCGCGGATGCTTAACAACTGTGACCAGTCAGCTAGGAATGCTTCGAGGTAGAGAGGTGCGAGATCGTCGGGAGAAGGAAACAGTGCCGTATGGACGCTTGCGGGTCTTTGCGGCCTCTCTGCCATGACCACGGCGCATTGCCTCGCAGCCTCTTTGAACGCCTGACCTGCAGCGATGCTGAAGCTCAAATCATTGGAACTGTCAGCCTGCTCGGTCGTGTCGAGAAGTGTGACGTGTACATCTGAGATCGCCAGCCCTTGCAAGATCCCGTTCCTGCTTGCCTGATGGACGCCGTGCTTGATGGCGGTCACGTAGCGTGAGTGGCCCGCCTGCTTGCTGCTGAAGCTTAAGCCCTCTCCTGGCGCATTCGGCTGAATACGTAGCCGGACGTGAGCGTAATTCGCATTGCTGTCGTACGTAGCTTCTGCTTCCGCCGTGTTTGTCAGCACCTCATGCTGACCGCCATTTTCGGGCAGATACTGCCAGACCTCGTCCGAGAGGAAGCTGAGGATCGGCGCCATCAGCCGCGCGAGCGCGTCGGTGATCTTCCAGAGCACGGTCTGCGCGGCGCGCCGTTGCGGCGAATTGGGCGCGAAGGTGTACAGGCGATCCTTGAGCACGTCGGCATAGAGCGCGCTCAGGTCGACGATCGCAAATTCGTTCACGGCCTGGTAAATCCGGTGGAACTCGAACTCCTCGTACCAGCCGAGCACCTTGGTCGTCAGCTCGCGGGCGCGCGCCAGCATGTACTGGTCCAGTGGTTCGAGCTTGTCCCATTCGACCGCATTCTGCGCCGGATCGAAATCGGCCAGGTTGCCGAGCATGAAGCGGAAGGTGTTGCGCAGCTTGCGGTAGGTTTCCGCAGCACGCTGCATCAGGTTCTCGCTGGCGACGACGTCCTCGCGGAAGTCGACCGAGGCCACCCACAGCCGCACGATCTCGCCACCCAGCCGCTTCGCGATATCCACCGGATCGACGCCATTGCCGAGCGACTTCGAAAACGCGCGGCGCTGTTCATCGAGCGTCCAGCCAGAGGTCGCGACCATCTTGTAGGGTGCGATGTCGCGCAGCCCTACCGAGAACAGCAGCGAGGAGTGGAACCAGCCGCGGTGCTGGTCGCCACCCTCGGTGTAAAGGTCGCAGGGGAACTGCAGTTCGGGCTGCGTCTCGAGCACGGCCGCCCAGCTTGTGCCCGAGTCGATCCAGACATCGAGAATGTCCGTCTCGCGCCGGAACGCGCGATTGCCACAGTTCGCGCAGGCTGCGTCGGCGGGTAGGGCACCGTCAGCTTTGCCGTCGTACCAGGCGTCGGCGCCGTGCTGATGGAACAGGTCCACGACCTTCTTGTAGGTCGCAGGTGATTGCAGCGGCTGATTGCACTCCGTACACAGGAACAGCGCGATCGGCACGCCCCAGATGCGCTGGCGCGAGATGCACCAGTCGGGCCGGGTGGCGATCATGTTCGAAATGCGCTCCTCGCCCCACGCCGGATCCCATTTCACGTTGCGAATCTCTTCGAGAGCGCGCTGACGAAACGTAACCGTGGACCCGTCAGGACGCGCGATCGGCGTCTCCATCGAGATGAACCACTGTTCGGTCGCGCGGAAGATCACCGGGTTGTGGCAGCGCCAGCAGTGCGGGTAGGAGTGATAGATGTCGTTCTGCCCCATCAGTGCGCCGTGCGCCTGGAGCAGCTTGATGATCTCCGGATTGGCCTTGAAGATCTGCAGGCCGTTGTACTCTGGCAGCCCGTTCACGATGCGACCGGCATTGTCCACCGGGCAGGTCTGGTCGAGGCCATACTTCTCGCCCGTGTAGAAGTCATCTGCGCCGTGCGCCGGGGCCGTGTGGACCGCACCCGTGCCCTGGTCGGCGGTGACGTAGTCGGCGAGCACGCCCAGGATCGAGCGATCCAGAAAGGGGTGCTGGTAGGTGGTGTATTCGAGCTTCGCTCCCGGGATGCGGGCAATCTCGCGCGCATCCTCGAGGTGGCAGGCCTGCTTGACGGCGGCCGCGAGCTCGGCGGCAACGATGTAGACGTTTCCGTCCGTGTTCTCGAGCGCCACGTACTCAAACTTCGGCTGGAATGCGATCGCGAGTGACGCGGGCAGCGTCCATGGGGTCGTCGTCCAGATGATCGCGTACACCGGCTTGCCGGCCAGCTCAGGTGAGAGCGCGTCGGCCGGGCTGGTCAGCGCATAGCGGACGTACACGCTGGGGCTGGTGTGCATCTCGTACTCGACCTCGGCCTCGGCCAGCGCGGTGCGGTCGTGCCAGCACCAGTAGACCGGCTTCAGTCCGCGGTAGACGAAGCCGCGCTCGAACAGCTCGTAGAACGAGGCGAGGGTCACAGCCTCGTACTGGTTCGACATGGTGGTGTACGGGTCCTGCCAGCGGCCGAAGACGCCGATGCGCTCGAATTGAGAGCGCTGCAGGTCGATGTACTTCTGCGCGTAGGCGCGACAGGCGGCACGGACCGCGATCGGGTCCATCTCGAGCTTCTTGCGGCCCAGTTGCTCGTCGACCTTGATCTCGATCGGCAGGCCGTGACAGTCCCAGCCCGGGACGTACGGAGAGTCGTAGCCCGACATGGTCTTTGACTTGACCACGAAGTCCTTCAGGCACTTATTGAGGGCGTGACCCAGGTGGATCGGCCCATTGGCGTAGGGGGGGCCGTCATGGAGGATGTACTTCTTCGCACCCCGGCGCGCGGCCCGAATCTGTTGATAAAGGTCCATTTCCGCCCACCCAGCGAGCCGTTTGGGCTCGTTCTCGGGCAAATTGGCCTTCATGGGGAAGTCGGTGCGCGGCAGCAGGAGGGTCGACTTCAGGTCGGGGCGACCGCTGTCCTTAGAAAGGGGTACGGAGGGCTCGGATGCTGGAACAGTCATGACAGGAATAGTTCATTGTAGACCGGCAGGTACCTCGGTTTGCTCCTTTCCCCAAGTTGCCAGCGATCCATTCTGCGCGATCACGAATCTCAGGTGTTGCCGTCTCAATGGAAGTCGGCTCCTTGGCCGTCGCCGGCCCCCACGTTACCCGGTGGTTTCTACTGGTAGCGAATTTCGGGAAACCGAAGACACGGGGTGGTGCGTCCATAGATAATTACTCTTAGAGACAGATGGATGGGCGAGTCCCTTCCTCTGGTACAGGTCACGATGTGCCTATGACAAACCAGGTCCTGCCCCCGCCCGACATCGATCAGACGCCGCCGAAGGTTGATCGCCGTGCGGCCCCGGAGCCCCACCTGTTGAATCCGGTGGTGGACGAGCCGGTCTGGCAGACGATCTTTACGAATATCCGCGGCCTGTTCCATTCGGAGAAGCTGCCTCCGCTGGAGTTGACCTCGAAGCCGGTGGCGGTTGCCGACCCGTTCCGGGTCAAGCGCAGCCCCACGTCCACGGCCCTCGCTGTTCTGGCCCACGTCGCGATCATCGGCTTCATCATTTGGCTAGCGATTGAATCCAGGCTGCACCCGAAACCGATTCCGCCAAAGCCCCAGGTCGCGGCCATTGACATCTCGCAGTTCAAGCCGATCGCTCCCAAGGGTCCGGCCATGGGCGGCGGTGGTGGTGGCGGTGCACATGAGATGGTGCAGGCGCCCAAGGGCCGGCTGCCCAAGTTCTCTGACCAGCCGATCACTCCGCCGATGATCACGAAGAACGATCATCCGAAGCTGGCGGTGGAACCGACGATCAAGATGCCGCCGAACATCGCGCTGCCGAACAACAATCTGCCGAACCTGGGCGATCCGCGGACCAGCATCGTGGGACCTGCCTCGAATGGCACGGGCTCCGGCGCCGGTCTGGGCACGGGTGACGGTGGTGGTATCGGCTCGGGCTCAGGCACGGGCTACGGCCCGGGCGAGGGCGGCGGTTACGGTGGCGGTGTCTATCACGTCGGCGGAGGGGTCTCTCCACCGGTGGTGATCTACTCCGTCGACGCCGAGTTCTCCGACGAAGCTCGCCGCGCCAAGTACCAGGGCGTCTCGGTCGTATCGCTGATCGTCGATGCTCATGGCATGCCGCAACGCATCCGGGTCACGCGCAAGCTTGGCATGGGGCTGGACGAGAAGGCGGTTGACGCGGTGAAGCAGTACAAGTTCAAGCCCGCCATGTTCCAGGGCAAGCCGGTCCCGGTCGAGATCACGATCGAGGTCAACTTCCGGATCTACTAGGCGCTCTGCCGCGTGCCGGAGCGAACAAACGAGTGCATACAACATGAGCGGAGGCTCCGGCCTCCGCTCAGTTGCTCTCACCCGGCACTCTTGTTATTCTCAATGAGTTGCAACCCTCCTTTGTGCGCCCATAGCTCAGTTGGATAGAGCGATTGACTACGAATCAATAGGTCGGAGGTTCGAATCCTTCTGGGCGCACCATTCCTGCTTCAAATCCTAAATTTCTGAAGCGCGGCAATCGTGCGAGTCCCTCGTCTTCGTGCGCTTACACGCTCTTGAGCGGCACGAAGCGCAGCGAAGCTGAGTTCATGCAGTAGCGCTCGCCGGTGGGCGGTGGGCCGTCGGAGAACACGTGGCCCAGATGCCCGTTGCACAGGCGGCAGGCGACGGCGGTCCGGTCCATCCCGAGTGAGCTGTCTGTTAACTCCACGATGTTTTCCGGGGCGATGGGCGCGGTGAAGCTGGGCCAGCCGGTGCCTGATTCGTACTTGGCAGCCGAGCTGAACACGGCTGTGTCGCAGCAGATGCAGCGGTACAGGCCGGCCGCGTGCTGGTTCCAGAGCTTGCCGGTGTAGGCGATCTCTGTGTCTGCGAGCCGGGCAACGTCGTAGCTGGCGCCGGTGAGCTGCTGCTTCCAGGCCGCGGCGCTCTTCACGACGTGGGGCAGAGTGATGGTGCGCAGGCGCTCGCCGGAGTCCGAGAACAGCACGATCTCGACCGGCGGTCCTGCAGGCGGCACGAAGTTTTCTGCCGCCAGTCGCCGCGGATCTGGACGTTGCCGAAGCAGCAGGACGGCTCCTGCGACTGCCGCTGCACCTGTGGCGAGGAACACTCGCCGCGAGACGCGTGGACCCGCCTTGTCTGTCTCGAGAGCTGTGCCGAACATGGAATCACCCACTTGGTTCGACGCAGGACGGAGGGGCGCGTTACACCAGGGGATCGCGCTGGTAGAAAAGGCTTGTTACTTGGTCACCACCGGCGGCTGCGAGGCGTCCGGGTGCTCGATCGGGCTCTGGGGAGCGATCAGTGGGAGCTCTTCGAGCACGCTGATCCCGCCGCGGCGCAGCAGGTTGGCGACCACGGCCCGTGTGAGCCGGGTGGCGTCGTATTCGACGCGGATGGTCTTTGCCGGCTGGTTGATCTCGATCCGGCGGATGCCGTAGACCTCTTTAAGATTGCCCAGCGCAAACGTCGCAGCCTCGGAGGGCTGATGCTCGTACCGGAAGAGCACATCGACGTTCGTCATAGCGGCATGATAGCTCATTCCTGCCCGGGGTCGAACCTAGAGCCGGCGCAGGTATTCGAGAATCTCCGGGCTGGTCCAGTTCTGGGGTCCGATGAACTTGCGCTGGATGACGCCGTCGCGGTTGATCACGTAGCTCTCGGGCCAGCGATAGGAGTGGTAGAGGTCACTCGAGTGCCTGGAGACGTCGTTGACGGTCAGCAGCCCCAGTTTGTGTTCAGTCAGGAACTCCCTGTAGGCCTGCTGGTCCTCGTCGACGCTGACGGCAAGCACCTGCACGCCGGGGAGATCGCGCTGCATGGCCGTGAGTGAGGGTAGTTCTTCGATGCAGGGGGCGCACCAAGTCGCCCAGAAGTTCAGAACGACGACTTTGCCGTGATAATCGGCCAGATGGACGCTGCGGCTGGCGTCCGCTACTGTGAAATCCGGGGCAGGCGTGCCGGTCTGGCGCGGGTGAGCGCCGCGGTCGCATCCTGTGCACAGGAGCAGGGCTGCCAGGAGAAGGCTGAGTCGCATAGGTGCTCCTATGATACGAGCCGGTATGAGCCATAGGAGTCGCTTCTGCTGCGCCTCCCATCAAAACGACTGAGCCGCGCCGTGGAACCGATGGACGGGCTGCGACATCGATAGACAGGACATTGAAAGCGAGCATGATCCTACTGACACGACGGGCAGAGTTTTCCGCAGCCCACTACTACTGGAACGAGCACTGGAGCGAGGCTGAGAACCAGCGCGTCTTCGGCAAATGCGCGAACCGCAACGGCCACGGCCATAACTACGTGCTTGAGGTCACGGTGGCCGGTGAGGTGGATTCGCAGACCGGCTTTGTGGTCGACCTCAAGCAGCTCAAGGATGTGCTGAACCGCGAGGTGGTCGATGTCTGGGACCACCGCCACTTGAACCTGGAGATTCCGGAGTTCAGGGACAGGGTGCCGACCGTCGAGAACCTGGCGGTGAGTGCCTGGCAGCGACTGGACGGAAAGATTGCCGGTGCGCGGCTGGAACGCGTGCGCGTTTATGAAACCCCGGAGCTGTTCGCCGATTGCTACGGCGATGCGGGGAAGGGAAGCGCGCGATGAGGGTGGTGTTCACACGCTGTTACAAATTCAGCGCGTCGCACCGGCTGGACTGTGCCGCTTTTTCCGCGGAGGAGAATCGCGAGACGTACGGGAAGTGCAACAACCCGTATGGGCATGGGCACAACTACCGCGTCGAGGTGTCGGTGCGTGGACCGATCGATGGCGCAACCGGGATGATCATCAATCTGGCCGATCTCGATGCAGTGGTGATGCCGCAGGTGGTGGAGCGCTTTCATCTGACTAACCTGAATGTCGATCCGCTGTTTGAACAGATGGTGCCGACGACGGAGAATCTAGCTCGGGTCGTCTTTGATCTGCTTGAGTCGAAGCTGCCCGTTGGAGAACTGGACCGCATTCGTATCGAGGAGACAGAGAACAACTTCTTCGAGTACGCAGGAGAGACCGCGTGAACAAAGGACGACGAGCAGTGGCGCATGCCGGGGCAACCGTGCAGCCGATCAACAATGTGCCGGTGACGAAGCGCGCACCGAAGGGGTTGGAGACTTACTCGACCCAGGACATCTATGCCGAGTTGCTGTCGCGCTACGACGAAGACCCGACGCGCGATGGCCTGCTGAAGACGCCGGAGCGCGTTGAGAAGGCGATGACGTTCCTGACGCAGGGCTACCACCAGAGCCCGCAGGAGATCCTGAAATCGGCGCTGTTCGATGTGGATTACGACGAGATGGTGATGGTGCGTGACATCGAGATGTTCTCGCTATGCGAGCACCACATGCTGCCTTTCTTCGGCAAGGTGCACATCGCGTATATCCCGAACGGCAAGGTGGTCGGGCTGAGCAAGCTGCCGCGGCTGGTGGATGTGTTCGCGCGCCGCCTGCAGGTACAGGAGCGGATGACGCGCGAGATTGCCCAAGCGTTGCAGGAGGCTATCTCGCCGCAGGGCGTCGGCGTCGTGATCGAGGCGCGGCATCTGTGCATGATGATGCGCGGCGTGGAGAAGCAGAACTCCTCGACAGTCACCTCATCCATGTCCGGTGTGTTCCTCGAAGACAAGACGCGCGCGGAGTTCCTGTCGCTGGTGCGCGATCACGGGCGCTCTCAGTACTAGCGCGCTCTCGATATAGTGGGAGAGTGAACGGCCTGCTGATTGTGGACAAGCCGGCGGGCATGACCTCCCATGACGTGGTGGCGCGGTTGCGCCGCCTGCTGGACGAGCGCTCGATCGGGCACCTGGGTACGCTCGACCCTATGGCGACCGGAGTGCTGCCCTTGTTGCTCGGCCGCTTCACGCGGCTAGCGCAGTACTTTGGCCGCATGGAGAAGTCGTACACCGGCACGATTCGCTTCGGCCAGGCCACGACCACCTACGACGCAGAGGGCGAGCCGGTGGGTCCGGCGACTGCCGTGTCGCTCGATGCGGTGGAAGTTCTCAAGCACGCATCCGCGTTTCATGGCGAGTTGCTGCAGCGGCCGCCGGCGTTCAGCGCGAAGAAGGTGGGCGGGCGCACGGCACACTCGCTTGCACGTGCCGGGAAGCCGGTCGAGCTCGAACCGGTGCGCATTGTGGTCCACGAGTTCACGATCACGTCCGTCGGCGCGGACACGGCCGAGTTCAGTGCCACGGTTTCGGCGGGCGGCTACATCCGGTCGCTGGCGCACGATCTGGGCTGCCGCATGGGCTGTGGTGCTCACCTGGCAGCGCTGCGCCGGACGGCGGCTGGGTCGTTTCGACTGGAGCAGGCCATAACACTCGAGCAGATCGCTGCGATCGCGGTAGACCAAGGCTTTGAGCAGCGTCTGCCGCATCCGCGAACGCTGCTGCCGGAGCTGCCCTCGACCACGGTCGATGCGCACACTGCAGGACGCATGCGGAATGGCGCGCTCTGCAATCTCGCAGACTTTTCGAACGCTTCGCACGTCAAGGTCTTTGCGAACCGGAATGACCTGATCGGGATCGCGCAGCGAGTGGCGGGCACGCTGTTCCAGCCGGTCGCGGTCATCGGATGACGGCTATGGCTTGCGCAGCAAGGGTATAACCAGCGGCAGCAGGTTGCGGGCGACCTGCTGATTGCCCTGCGCGGTGGCGTGGATGCCGTCGGCCTGCATGCTGCCGGCGACACCGTAGACGTCCTTGAGCAGAAAGGGCAGGAGCGGCACATGGTACTTGCGGGCGAGCAGCGCGTAAGTGTCGTTGAACTGGCGGATGTAGTCAGGTCCGTAGTTGGGCGGCAGGGTGATGCCGCCGAGCACCACCTTGCTGCCGGCCTGCTGGAGCGTGGAGACGATCTGGTCGAGGTTGCGTCGCGTGGCGTCGATCGGCAGTCCGCGCAATCCGTCATTGCCGCCGAAGGCGACGATGACCAAGGCCGGTTTAAGCGCGACAACATCGGGCAGACGCTCGACGCCATCCTTGGTCGTGTTGCCGCTGACGCCCGCGTTGACGACGTGATAACGGTAACCGTGCTCATTCAGATCGCGTTCGAGAAAGTCCGGGTAGCTGTTTCCGGCATCCGTGCCGTAGCCGGCAGTGAGGCTGTCGCCGAAGGCAACGAGGGCAGGACGATGGTCCTCGGCGGCAGGCGCGGGTTGCGGAGCGGGTGTGGCCTGCGTCGAAGCAGAAGGCTCGGACGAGGCGGACCGCTGGCCACTGTGGCATCCGGTGACACAGAAGAGAAGGGCGGCGGCTAGCAGGCTGGAACGGAGACCGCGGGTCACACGTTCAATCTAGCAGGCTGGCCGAAGCACGCGAAACACAGGGAGACAGCATGATCGAAGTGCGCGGACTGAAGAAGTCGATACACAACGGGACGAACACCGTGGAGATCCTGCGCGGCATCGATCTGACGATTCCGAGTGGCCAGTTCTGCGCCATCATGGGCGCGTCCGGCAGTGGCAAGAGCACGCTGCTCGGCCTGCTGGCAGGGCTCGATGCGCCGACCGAGGGCGAGGTCATCCTCGACGGCACCGCAATCTCGCGCCTTGGCGAAGACGAGCTCGCGGAGATTCGCGGGCGCAAGCTGGGCTTCGTGTTCCAGTCCTACCAACTCATCCCCATGCTGAACGCGCTTGAAAATGTGCTGCTGCCGTTCGAGTTGAACGGAGCCCGATCGCGCAGCGTCCGCGAGGGGCGTGCCCGTGCGACGGAGTTGCTGAGCAGCGTCGGGCTTGCCGAGCGCATGCATCACTACCCGGTGCAGCTTTCGGGCGGTGAGCAGCAGCGCGTTGCGTTGGCCCGCGCCTTCATGCTCGAGCCACCGATCGTCTTGGCAGATGAACCAACCGGCAACCTTGATTCGCGCAACGGAGAGCATGTGCTGGACCTGCTGCTGCGCCGGCACCGTGAGAGTGGAACGACGCTGGTGATGGTGACGCATGACCCGCAGGTCTCGATGCGGGCGGAGCGGCGGATTGTGCTGCGCGATGGAGCGGTGACCGAAGACAGCATGGCGGCGGAACCGGCGGTGGTGAGCGAGGCGGGACGATGACCGCGCGCAGTGAGCAGGGGCTGAGCTGGGCGAGCGCATTGCGCATTGGCTGGCGCGAGTTCGAAGCCGCCCGGACGAAGTTTCTGTTCGTCATCCTCTCGGTGGCGATCGGTGTGGCGGCGCTTACTGGTGTGCGCGGCTTCATCGATTCGTTCCAGAAGACGCTGCTCGGCCAGGCGCGCACCATCATGGCGGCGGATGTTTCCGCGCGCATGTTTCGCCAGCCCACGGCTGCGGAACTGCAGCAACTGGACGGCCTGCACGGGGTGGAGCGGACGCAGGTGACGGAGCTGGTCTCGATGGCCTCCACGCCGTCTGATCCCATTCCGCTGCTTGTCTCTCTGAAGGCGGTCGATCCGGCGAAGTATCCGTTCTACGGCAGTTACAGATTGCGGCCTGCGGGCACGCTGCATGACCTGCTGACGCCACAGACGGTGCTGGTGGGAGAAGACCTGCTGATCCGCCTGCGAGCGAAGATCGGCGACACGCTCAAGATAGGCAACAGCAGCTTTCGCATCGCGGGCGCGATCGAGCGCGAGCCAGACCGCATGAACTCGACGATGGGGATCGGGCCGCGTGTGCTGGTCACGCAGCAGGGGCTCGCAGCAAGCGGCCTGCTGCAGCCGGGCAGCCGCGCGGGAGAGCGCTTCCTGCTGAGGCTCGATGCGAACCGCGATGTCGGTGGACTGCACACCAGCGTCGAGAAGATCCTGCGTGATGCGCAGGTGACTGATTTCCGCGAGGCCAACCCGGCGCTTACGCAGGGGCTCGACCGTGCGGGCGGCACGCTCAGCCTGATCTGTCTCGTAGCCATGGTGCTGGGTGCGATCGGTGTGGCGATGTCGATGCGCGCACACCTGGAGCAGCGCATGGATATCCTGGCGACGATGAAGTCGATCGGCGCGCGCTCGTCGGACATCCTGCGTATCTATCTGCTGCAGACGCTGCTGCTCGGATTCATCGGAGGACTGGTCGGCATCGCCGCTGGCATCGGTGTGGAGTGGACGATCCCGCTGCTGGCCGCGAAGCTCCTGCCCATCGAGCCGACCCTGCGCTTCCCGTGGCGTGCAGCGCTCGCGGGGCTCAGCACCGGGATGCTGACAACGCTGCTGTTCTGCCTGCCGCCGCTGCTCGAGATCAGGCGCGTGAAGCCGAGCCTGGTGTTGCGGCGCCAGGTGGAGCCGCCATCCGAAATGCCGCTCGAGGAGCGCTGGCGTCGGCGGCGCGGGCAGTGGCTCTCGATTGCTCTGATTCTGCTTGCGCTCGGCGGCATCGCAGCGGGGCTCACCAGTTCGATGAAGGTGGCCGGCATCTTCACCGCTGCACTCGTGGTGGTGATGCTGTTCATCACGCTGCTAGCGCGCACGCTGTTGCGGGTGCTCCGGACCACGCTCGCGCGCACGCGGCTCGCGTTGCCATCCGCTGTGCGGCATGGGCTCTCGAACCTGTACCGGCCGGGAAACCAGTCGAGCGCTGTGCTCACTGCGCTAGGCGCCGGGATCATGCTGATCCTGACTGTCTTCCTCATGCAGAACGCGGTGCTGCGGGACATGCAGGAGACGCTGGGTCGCGGGTTGCCGAACATCTTCCTCATTGATATCGCGAGCGATGAGCTCGAAGGCGTGTCGTCACTGATGGCGCATCAGCCGGGCGTGCGTGGCGCGATGGAGCGGCTGCCGCTGATTGCAGGGCGGCTGGAAGCAGTGAACGGGGAGTCGAGCGAGCAGATCCGGGCAGAGCAGAAGTCGAAGAGCGAGGGCGACGGCACGGACCGCGTGCCGCGACACCTGCTTCAGTCCGTCAATCTGACCTGGTCGGACACTGTGCCTGCAGGTGCGAAGGTGCACGCCGGCGCGTGGTGGAAGGCCGGTGATGTAGGGAGAGTCGCCGTGCGTGAGGGCCTGGCGAAGCGCATGCACGTGGGCGTGGGTTCGACGCTCGTCTTCTCAGCCCAGGAGCGGCGCATCCCTGTTACCGTCACTGCGTTATATACGAATGACGGTCAGCACGCCTTTGGCCGCAGTGACTTCATCCTCTCGGAGCGGTCGCTCGTGCATCTTCCCGTGGTCTGGTACGGAGCCGTCCATGTGAACCCGCCGCAGATCGCGGAGATGCAGCGCGCGCTGTTCACGAATTATCCGACCGTGACGGTGATCAACATCGCGGACCTGCTCGAGACGATTGCCGGGCTGGTGCATCAGATCACGCTGATCGTGCGCTTCCTGGCCGCGTTCTCGATTCTCTCTGGACTCGTGATCCTAGCGTCGAGCGTTGCCAGCACGCGGTTCCGGCGGATTCGCGAGGTGGTTGTGCTGAAGACGCTGGGGGCGCAGCGGCGGCGAGTGCTCGCCGTCTTCGGCGTCGAGTTCACCGTGCTGGGACTGCTGGCGGGCGTTGTCGGCGTGTTCTTCGCGAACACGCTGACGTTTCTTCTGCTGCACCTGCGCGCGATCGATGTGCGCTATCACCCGGAGTGGATCGCGAGCATCGCCTCTGCTTGTGGCACGGCGGTGCTCGCGGTGCTGACCGGGTGGCTAGCCAGCCTGCGGATCCTTGGTCAGCGACCGCTTGAAGTGCTGCGCGACGAATAGCTTCGCCATCTCAAACGGGCTGGGTGCGCTGCCGCGGAACTCATCTCGGCCAGCGCCGCCATCGTCCTCGGGCCCGTCGTCCCGGTCGTCACCGAAGTCTTCGCCTGGATTGCGATCGAGCGGCGCCCACTTCCGCGCCATCAGCGGAACGAGGAAGAGGATGGCGAAGAGTGTCGTTACGGTTCCACCGACCACGACGCGTGCGAGCGGCTTCTGCGTTTGCGAGCCGATGCCGGACGCAACCGCCGCCGGCAGTAGTCCGAGTCCGGCAGCCATGCAGGCCATGACGATAGGGCGCATCTCGTCGAGCGCGCCCAGAACGACGCCGCGCTCGCGCCCGTGATCATGCTGCTGGTGGCGCAGTCCCGTCAAAAAGACTACGGTGCCGAGCGTGTTGAGGCCGAGCAGGGACGTAAAGCCCACTGCGGCGGAGATGCTGAAGGATGTGCCAGTCAGCATCAGCGTCAGGATGCCGCCGATCGCGCCGAATGGCAGCGTCGCGAGCACGATAAGCGCATCGCGGAACGACTGGAACAGCAGGTAAAGGAGCAGCAGGACGATGCCGAGCGAGATTGGCACGATGAATGCGAGTCGCCGCAGCTCCTTCTGCAGGCTGTCGTATTCGCCGGCCCATGTGTATTCGTAACCGGCTGGCAGCTTGATCTGCCGCGCCAGGTCACTCTTCAGCTCTTCAATGGTGCTCTTCAGGTCGCGCCCGCGCACGCTGAACTTGATGGGGATGTAGCGGCGTCCGCCTTCCCGATAGATCATGAAGGCGCCGTTATGGAGGCTAATGTCGGCTACGTTGCCCAGCGGAATTTGATTCCCGTCCGGGGTGGGAAGAAGAACTTTGCGGATCGCCTCCGGCGTGTTTCGGTATTGCGGGCTGTAGCGCAGCGCGAAGTCGAACCGGCGTTCGCCTTCGATGATCTGTGTGATGGCTGCGCCGCCAACGGCGGCCTGGACCGCGTTGTTGATGTCCCCCGCCGCGATGCCGTAGCGCGCCGCCTGTGCGCGATCGATCGAGATCAGAAGGCTGGGCTGGCCGCCGACGTCGAACACGCCGACGTCGGTGACGCCCTGCACCTTCACCATGATCCGGTAGATCCGATCCGCGGTGCTGGTCAGCGTGTCGAAGTCATCGCCGAACAGCTTCAGCGAGTTCTCGCCCTTCACGCCGGACATAGCCTCTTCGACGTTGTCCTGAATGTTCTGCGAGAAGTTGAAGTCGATGCCTGGGTAGGCAGCGAACTTCTTCTGGATCGCAGCAATCAACTCTTCTTTCCGGCCATGGAACTGCGGGCGCCATTCGTCTGTGGGCTTCAGGTCAGCGAGGAACTCGATGTTGTTGAACGTGCTCACATCTGTGCCGTCATCCGGGCGGCCCATTTGCGAGAGGCATTGGCTGATTTCTGGGAAGCTGCGCAGGATGCTGCGGATCTGGTCGGACACCTCGGCCGACTGTGGGAACGCAATGTCTTGCTGCATGGTCGCGCGAATCCAGAGATTGCCCTCTTCGAGAGCGGGCATGAACTCGCCACCGATGTGCGTAAAGGCGAAGCCGGCGCCGACCAGCAGAACGGCAGCGATGATCCACACCATCGCCGCACGCGCCAGTGCGAAATGCAACGCGCGCTCATACAGGCGATGAGCGTTGCGGATCAGCCAGGTCTCCTGCCCTGGCACGCTCTTGGGCGAGGAGAGATAGCAGAGCACCGGCGCAAAGAGGAATGCGTAGAGCAGCGCACCGATCAATGCGAACCCGTAAGCCTCTGACATGGGCGCGAAGATCTTGCCCGGAACGCCTTGCATGGTGAACAGCGGAATGAACGAGACCAGGATGATGAGCGTCGAAAAGATGACTGGACGGGAGCCGTCGCGCACGCCGGCGACGATCACATCGGTCAGCGTCTCACCCTGGCGGCGCCGACCGAGCTTCCGATAGACGTTTTCGAGGATGATGATGGATGCATCGACCAGAATGCCGAAATCGATCGCGCCGATCGAGATCAGGTTCGCCGAGCTGCCGCGCACCACCATCAGGCTGAAGGCAAACAGAACAGCAAACGGGATGGTGAGCGCCGCGATAGTGGTGATGCGCAGGTCGCCCAGGGTGACAAACAGCACGATGGTGACCAGCGCCATGCCCATCAGCACGATGTGCTGCACCGTCTCCGTGGTGCGGTTCACCAGCTTGCTGCGGTTGTAGATGGTCTTGATCTGCATGCCATGCGGCAGCAGGTTGCCGGAGTTAAGCTCGTCGATTTTCTTGCGCAGAGCGCTGAGGGCCGGCAGGGATTGTTCGCCCTTCTGCAGCAGAACGAGCCCTTCGACAATGTCCGAATTTTCGTTGAATCCCACCTTGCCGAGGCGCGGCAGGTGTCCTTCCTTCACGGTCGCAACATCGCGCAGCAGGATGGGTGTGCCGTTGTGCTCCGCTACGACGATGTTGTCCATGTCCGTCAGCGACTTGAGAAGGCCGATACCGCGCACGTTGACGCTCTGGGTGCCCAGGGTCAGGTAGTTGCCGCCAGCATTCGCGTTGCTGTTCTGAATTGCGTTCACCACCTGCGTGGTGGTGACCCCAAGGGAGAGGAGGCGGTTGGGATCGATCTCTGCCTGGTACTGCCGCGTGGTGCCGCCGAACGTAGCGACGTCGATGATGCCCGGCACCTGCTTGATCTGGCGCACGAGGAACCAGTCCTGCTCGGCCTTGAGTTCGTTCAGGCTGTAGCCGGGCCCGACGAGCTGGTAGCGATAGATCTCACCGACCGGCGACTCGGGCGAGAGCTGCGGCTGCAGGCTGTTCGGTAGCGACAGCGATTGCAGACGGTTGAGCGTCTCCTGCCGGTCCTTGAAGTACTCCGTGTTGAAGTCGAAGTAGAGCTTGACGTCGCTCAGGCCGAAGATGCTGATCGAGCGAATCTCGGTGAGCTTCGGCGTCCCGTTCAGCACGGCCTCGATCGGAATCGTGACCTGCTGCTCCATCTCCTCGGCGGACCACGCAGGGTTCTGCGTGATGAACTCGACCATGGGCGGCGACGGATCGGGGTATGCCTCGATGTCGAGCTGCGCGAAGGCGTAGCCGCCAACCCCGAGCGCGACCAGGAACAGGATCAGGACGATGGTGCGGTACTGCAGAAGTGCGCGTGTGAGTGCCTGCATCGATTATTCCGACCCCGCGCCGCGCAGTAATTCGGCGCCGGTAGTGATCACGCGATCACCTTCCTTGAGTCCGTCGATGACTTCGACACTCGTGTCATGGGGTGCGCCGATGCGTACGTCCTGACGCTGGTATTTGCCATCGGTCGGCTCGACGAAGACGTAATTGCTGACGCCGTCGCGGATGACTGCCGTGGAGGGCACCAGGATGGCGTTTCGCTTCTGATTCGTGATGGCGATGTTTGCGTACATCTGCGGCTTGAGCCGGTGCCGCACGTTGCGCAGCACCACGCGCACCTTCAACGTCAGCGTCTGCGGATCGACTGCGTCCGAGATGTTGTCGACGACGCCGTCGAAGACTGCGTCGGCATACCCGTTCACCGTGACGCGGACCGGCTGGCCCCGCCGCACGGTCTGCACATCGCGGGGGAACAGGTCACCGATCACCCACACGTCGTCGATGTTCGCAATCGTAGCGATGGGCGTGGCATTCTCGAGCGAGCGCTGCAACTCGCCGCTCGCCGTGTTTACGTCGAGCACGACGCCAGCGATCGGGGAGCGGAGCGCCACGAAGTCGCTCGCGTCGGTCTCCTTGTAACCGAGGATGTGCAGTGTCTGCAGGGTGCGTGCGAGTTCGGCATGGTCGGCCTGGTCGACCGCCGCAAGGTCGTCATAATCGCGCTGCGACAACACTTCGTGCTGTAGCAGGTCCTTTGCTCGATTCAGCTGGAGGTCGGCGCGCGCGGCTTCGATCTTTGCCTTCTCGTAATCGGCGCGGGACTGCTGCAGTTCAGTGCTCTGCAGCATCGCAACGACCTGCCCCTTCGCAACCTCCTGGCCGGGCAGAACCTTCAGCGCGAGCACCCGGCCGCTAAGCGGCGGGAAGATGTGCACGACGGTCGTGGGGTTCGACTGGACGCGCGCAGCCAGCGTGAGCGAGTCTGCCACGGGCTGCGTGTGCACCACGACGGTTTGAAAGACGCGGTACTGCGGCGCGGGTGTGTCGGCCACGTCGACGGCTTTTTTGTGCTCGCACCCGGAGAGCCCGAGCAGCAGGGCTGCCGGCATGGCGAGTGAGCGGAACAGGGGGAGCGATCTCATGGGACGATCTCCGTGGCGGCAGCAAAGCTGACCTGGTGGAGGCTGATCCAGACCTGCACGTTCGCGTTGAGCGCGGCCAAGTTGACGGCGCGGTAGTCCTGCAGGGCGTTCAGATAATCGAGCAGTGTCGCGGACCCGTGACGGTAGCTGTACTCCAGGTTGTCGCGGACTTCATGCGCCTCCTGCAGGTAGTGACCGTTGTAGCGGCGCGCCAGCAGCGTGGCATCCTCGTAGCCGGCCCACGCCTGATCGACATCGGAGACGACCTGGTTGCGCGCGGCTGTCTCGGCAAAGCGGCTGGACTGGGCTTCGTACTTCGTGCGTGCCTTCTCGCCCTGGTTGCGATCGAAGATGCGGAGCGGGATGCCGACCTGGAAACCGGCAGAGTTGGCGGTGCCCGCACGATCGTATTCACCCTCGAGCGTCGGGTCTGTGGTGCCGAGCGCGTAGGCGTACTTCACATTCGCATCGGCCAGCCGCACCGATTGCTGAGCAGCGAGAAAGTCAGGCCGCACGGCGAGCGCCCTCTGCTCGGCATCGGGCAAAGTCATCGTGATCGTTGGCGGGTCGAGTGAACCGGTGATGTCGAAGCCCGGGCGCGGGCGGTCATAGCCGAGCAGCGTCTGCAACTGCTCCGCGGACTGGATCAGGTTGGTGTGCGCGTTGTCATAGTCGGACTCGAACTGCGCGAGCTGCAGGTCGAGTCGCTTGAAGTCGGTTGCGCTGATGTCACCGACGCGCAGTCGCTCACGACTCAGGTCCACGGTGTGGCGGTAGTCGTCGACGTTCTGTCGCGCGAGTTCGAAGGCGCTTTTGGCGGCCAGCATCTGGGTAAAGGCGGTCCGCACCGCGAGCACCACCTGTCGCTCCTGGTCGGCGTACTGGCTGCGCGTCACGTCCGTTGTGGAGTGAGCGATGTCCAACCGCCAGCGCCGCTTCTGGCCGCGCTCAAACAGGCGCGAGACCTGGCCGGAGTAGAAGTAAGGATTGTTCGACTGCGCTGCCAGCGAGACATCGGAGCCAACCAGATTGAAGTTGGGATTCTGGCGCAGGCCGGCCGTGATTTCGGACTGTTTGGTCGCGGTCACGTGCGCCCCTATCGAGAGCAGGTTTGGATTCTGCGTTTTCGCGAGGTCGACCGCCTGCTGCATGCTGAGCGGCGCGGGCGCCTGGGCACGAACGGCGACCGGGATGAGCATCGCGACGAAGGCGGCGATGCTGACGGCAAGTCGCTGCGCGAATGAGCACCCGCCTCGCCCGGTTCGGTTCTCTCGCGTCGGAGCTTCGCGCGTGGGAGAGAGGGATATCGTGTCTTCTTGAAGCAAGTGCACCTCGGTGCGACAGCACGTCATGCGGATCGAATGGATCGCTGGGAAAGACAGAGAGTTGTGGCTTCGCGATCTCCGATGGTCTTCAGACACGAACCTGGAGATCTGCGCCCGGCGACGGAAAGGGCAAGCGTCAGGCTGCGGGAGGCGGCCGAGTGTCGATGGTGAGGCGTGCGCCCTCGAGCAGGACAGTTCGCTTTGCCTCCGCAACGAGAGGCTCTCCGCGGCTGCTGCTCAGAACGGCCAGCAGCAGGTCAGCGGCAGAGACGGCGAGTGGCAGCACAGCGGGTGCGTGCGGAGCGCCTTCGAGCGGGTCATGCAGACGCAGCGCTCGCTCGGCTTCCTGCGGAGCCGTGCAGGCAGCCATGTCGTCCGTCATGGAGATGACGGGAAACAGCAGGACGACCAAAACCAGAAGAGCCGTGAGCTGCAAGCCGCGGGAGGGAAGCAGGCGCGATGCGCGGCGCGGCTTTGCGGTCCGCGCCTGCCCGGCCCAAGCCGTGAGCAGGGCAACAACGAGCAACAGCCAGGCGCAATTGAGCAGACTCTCCACTAGGGCGATTGTAAGACACTGGTGTCACTTTTACGTGAGCAGGTCTCGTCAGATTGTCTGCTCGGGAGCCTCGGCAGGCGATCGCACGCGTGCAGGATTGACGGTCGCGCAGGGTGCCCGTATGATCTTGAAGGCGCAGTAGTCATGCGCTCCAACCTGCACTGCCCCCTCGTTCAATGGTAGGACAGCTGATTCTGGATCAGCATATCGGGGTTCGAATCCCTGGGGGGCAACCAGCTTTTGTCTGGCGGTGTCCACGCCCGCATGCAGGTATCCACTCCAGGCCCAATGCCTTCAGCCCGTTACCGGATTTCCTGTCTACAGCCGTCTAGGGCAATCAAGCTGAAGCCACGGACAATGCAGGTATTCTGCAGGTACGCCAAACTTCCAAAATGTAGGTATTCTGTCGCCATGGGTACCGGTATGACGAGGAAGCTGACCGACACGAAGGTCGCGAAAGCAGCGAAGAGGGATAAGGCTTACAAGCTCTCAGATGGAGGTGGTCTGTTCTTGTTTGTAACAGCCACTGGTAGCAAATTGTGGCGCTGGCAGTATCGCTTCAAAGGCTCACCGAAGTTGATGGCGCTCGGCGCATATCCCGACTTCAGCCTTTCCGAAATCCGCAAGCTCCATGAGGCGATGCGGAATCTGCTCAAGGGTGGCTCGGACCCAATGCGGACCCGCAGGGCGGAGAAGGATCGCTTCACTCAAACGACGAAGGCACCGACGGTCGTGACGGTCGTGGAGGTGGTGGAGGACGGCAGCAGTAAGAAGGTCGTCCAACTCAGTCCTGTCTTGAACAGCTTCTCCTCGGTCGAGGCCGAATGGCGCAAGAAGTGGTCAGCGGACAAGAAACCCATCCACGCCGCTGCTGTAGCGGGCCGCATCGAGCGTGACATCCTCCCGTTCCTCGGGCATCGTCCTATTGCCGAGATCGAAGCACCGGAAATTGCTGCCGTGGCCCTTCGAATCGAGGAGCGGGCAGCGCTGGACGTGGCGCATCGGTCACTGAACACGATGGGGCAGATATTCCGGTTTGGGATCTCCAGAGGATACTGCCGTCGCAATCCGGCCTCTGAGATCAAGGCCGGTGACTTCCTCAAGGGGCGATCCCCGAAGAACTTCGCTCGCGTGGAGCAGAGAGAAATCCCCGATCTGCTCTGGGCGATCGAACACTACAACGGGATGCCGGTCACCAAACTGCTGCTGAAGCTGATGGTCAGGGTGTGGGTGCGCACGAGTGAACTGATCCTCTCGCCTTGGTCGGAGTTCACGTTCCGCGACGGCAAGCTTACCGACACCGTTTGGACGATCCCGGCTGCACGGATGAAAAAGGTGAAGGGCAAGCCAGTACCGCACCTAGTACCGCTCTCGCGGCAAGTGATCGTGCTCCTTGAAGAGTTACACGGGTACACGGGGCGCACCAATTGGCTGTTCCCTGGCCAGCGAGATTTGACGAAATGCATCTCCAACAACACGATTCTGGCTGCCCTGGATTCCATGAAGTATAAGGGCCGCATGACTGGACACGGCTTCCGTGGTCTGGCCTCTACCTGCCTATACGAGAAGCAGTACCCCCGCGAGCACATCGAGACGCAACTCGCGCACTTGAGCCGCAGCACGGTCTCCGGAGCCTATAACTACGCCGAGTACCTGGAGCCCCGGAAGGTCATGATGCAGGAGTGGTCCGATCACCTGGACCGCTTGCTCGCGACGAGACTAACAGAATCTCCGACGCTTCACGCCAGATGATTGAGGAGTAGTCCAGACGTCTCTATCGCTCGCACAGAGGTCTCGTCTGTACTGTTCCGCTCATCTGGTTCGCACGCATCTTTCGTGCTCTCCACCATTGCGAATTCGCCAGAAGGGCACTCACTGTGGCCAGGCAGACAAAGTTATCCACGCTGACTTACTCGCACCGGGGTATTACTCTGATAGAGGTCGCCCGTTCCGTGCCAGGCTTCGACCCTGGCCCGGGTTGTTAGGACGGCTTGCCTAGTTGAACAACAGCCGTAGGACGGCCCCGGAGTTGCCGCTCCGGGGCCAAACTTCACGATGGATAGAAACCCAGACCGTGTCGGTAAAGAGGTCATCGCAGACCTTGAGGACCTGCGCGATCTGGCGAAGCATGGCGACATCGTTGGCAGTGAAATCGCCGACTGTGTGCTCGACGATGTTGCTGCCAGGCTCTGGCGCTCAGGCTTGCTCGACGACCTCATCACGAGAGCGAGCGGCTTCTACTGGCCATCCACGAAATCTTAGGGAATGTACGGTGGCTCTACGGAGCACCACCGTAACAGCTACGAAGCTATAACCCTTTTGGCATGATGCACTTGAAGCCCTGTCGCCTGTGCTGTACACCTGTAGGGTGAATGACTCTGGCACTGTCAGATTACTGCTCGACTACCTACGATCGCGGACCCGACGACTTGAGCGCCGGGACTACCCGAATGGGGACATCAGGTACTGGGGCGAGAGGTCATCGACTCTGCTTTTCTGCCGTGCGACCGGAGTCTGCTCTCTCACTCACCAGGTGACAGCACATGGAACTGAAGACCTCGCTCTAGCGGCTTCAATCGATATGTACTGGGCGGTTTGCGATTTCCTCCGTGGCGATGCGCCAACAAAGGTCACGTGGCAGGATGAGCCGCTGCTCACGCTGCTCCTGCTAGCCGAGCGAGACCGACCGGAGTCCATCGTCCGACTGCTGAGCTATGACATCAGCAAGAACAGGATGATCCGTGCTGATGTCGAATCAGCGAGCCGGAGTGCAGAAGCGACCCCGACGCAGCATGAAGTCGAGGATCTGACCGATCGCACAGACGATCCCCGGTAGCCGGGCCTGCTCGGCTCTCATGATCGCTTCAAGGGTAATCCGGTCAGCTTCGCGCTTACGTGCGTACCGCTGACGACGCATCCTCTGCTCAGCTTCTTTCGCGGTCCCCCTTGATCGAGCGGTCATCCCCAAACTTGGAGCGCTTATAGACGCGACCGTCCCAGTTACCTATTCCTTTCGACATGAGCCCGATTCTGTCGCAGAGTTCACTTGGTACGAATCCCTCGCAGGTCGTATCGAGGTGAGTCGAGTCTGATCGAGGCCCCTGAATGCATCCAGAGGCCCATGCTCAATGTGAAACGGCTCGCAGCAACGAATGCATGTCGAATGCGAGGTTAAAGGTTACGTGAAGGTTTATCACCAGCGAGATCACGAGCGAGATCGTGATCAGGAAGGTAATCGTAATGACTTTTTGCTGTCGGTTCGAAGCGGCCATGGATCGATCTTGCCCGCCCACCAGATCGTCCGGTATCAGGGTTTCACCGCAATTTCGGGGATTATTTTCAGAGCTTCGACCAGTCCACCTTGAGTAGGTTCCGCCGGAGCGGTGCGAGCGTCACCCTAGTGCTCCCCTGTCCCCACTTCTTGCGCGTGTCCTCGAAGTCTGCGATCTGCTCATCCGTCGCGCCGAGGTATCGCAGCATCCTCACCATCGTCTCGTCGGACGGTACGTGCAGCCACGGACCCAGGACCGTCTTGCAATCGACGCGCAACGCATGACAATTGATGCCGTCTCTCGGGATGAAGCTCACCATGAGCTCGTAACTGCTGCGGATCACATCGAGCGGCATTCGGCGAAGATTCCCCAACGGGTTCCTGTCTCCACACAGACTGCACGTCGCACCACCATGCTCCAGCGTGTGATGGTTCGGCCCGGTGCGCCCACCGCACTTCCAACACACCAGGACGGGAGTGAGCCGGTTCTCGCGCTTGTGCTTGAGCATGGGGCCAGCGTATCGCTAAGCCGCCTGTGGAAGGCGAATGGAAGGAGAAGACGTATACTTGCGGCTGCTGTGTACAACCGACGCGTAGTCTCTGCACAGATTCGTTAAGAAGGGGATTCCGGCAGCCTATGCGCACACGACTCTCACACCTGTTTCTTGCCTTCGTAGTTACACTCTGCTCGTTCAAGGCTCATGCTGACACTGACAGGCGAGATGGCAACTGGTGGAACACCAATGAATCCGTCTCCAAGGTTGCTTACGTTGTGGGAGCATTCGATGGAATGGAACTCGGGAAGAACTTTTCGATTTGGCTCTCGTTTGAACGCGGTGGAGAAAGCAAGTGCGCGGGAGAAGCGGCTGGGTCATACGACCACTACATGCGTCGGTATATGTCCACAGTCACCAATGGGCAGATTAGGGACGGGTTGGACGACTTCTATAAGGATTTTCGCAATCGCTCAATCCTCATTCCAGACGCCATGTGGATCGTTGTAAGGCAGATCGCGGGTGATTCGAAACCGGATATCGAGCACCTCACCGAGCAGCTTCGCCGCAATGCGCAGGGTCCACTTACAGAATAGAGGGATGAACTTGCATGGGTCTTGAATGGTCCTTAAGTGACCTAAACGCCTTCTTTCAGGTGCTCTTCTTAGCTTCTGGATTCGGCGTATCGATCGTGACGCTGATCGTTCTGATTCGATATGCGAAGGATACAAAGACGCTTGCCGAGGTGTCCCTGAGGCAGGAGGAGGAATCAGTCATTCCGTACCTCAGCATCACCCCTCGGGACAAGGTGGTGAGCACGATAGAGATAGTTCAGCTCAATGTCCGTAACACAGGAAAGGGTCCAGCGATTGGTATACGTGTCGAAGGAGAGGAGCGAAGCAGAAACTGGCTCAACACCACACCCACATCAAAGGATGGCAAGGAATGGACCCCCAGTGTCTCAGATGTCGGAGACCTGGGAGTTGGAGATACACGTGTTCTTTCCGGTTGGGTTTTGGTAAGTATCAATCATGGGAAAGCGATCAAGCTGACATACAGGTCTTTGACGGGAAGGCGCTATCAGACGACCTACGCCGGGGGTAAGCACGGTCCAGTCACACAAACCTTTAGGAGGCTTGGCGACTCTGAGCGAGAGCGATAGGCGAGTACAGCAGCGCAGCCTCCTCCTTGCGCCGCCGCTCCAGGTCATCGAGCACACGACCATCCGGATCGCCGTACAGCAGCATCGTCCCAGCAGCCGCCTCGAACTGCCCCGCGTTGACGTGAGTGAGCACGGTGGGCTGCGCTACCGTTCTGCTTCCCACGTAGAACTCGAAGGACACAAGCGCATCGATCTGGTCCTGCGTGACGATCACCTTCAGGTCGCTCAGCAGCGGATGCTCAGCCCACGCGATTCTTCCGCGCACATCGCATGCCCGCTCCTCGGTGGTGCCGTGCACGTAGGGAGCCTCTGAAGGGCACCCACAGATCGGACCCCGGTGCAGGAGGCAATCATCAGGGCTCCGCGACGGCGAAGCATTGCCCAGTTGAAGTTGGAGGAAGAGCGATTCAGTCCCGGTGACAAGCTGGATTACCAAGGCAGTGACCTCATGTCGGGTGCGTTTGACAAACTGCCATCTACTGCCTTCACGAACCAAGAGCATCGCTCGGGTGAATCTGGAGCGTTGGTCAAGCGTTGGCACGGTACCATACGGCAGCGAGTCTCATTCCGGCTTCCGGCACGGAGCGAGATCAGTAAAAGGCGACCGCAGAAGCAGTAACACTTGGATATGAAAGTCGGCTGTCGAAGAGAAGGAGGGATAGTGGATCAAGCGACACACAGCAAGATTGTCTCATTCATCTGGGGAATTGCGGATGATGTCCTACGCGACCTATTCAAGCGCGGTAAGTACCCCGATGTGATTCTTCCTATGTGCGTTATCCGTCGAATGGATGCGGTACTTGAGCCAACAAAGAAAGCTGTTCTTGACACCAAGAAGATGCTGGACGGTGCTCTCATCACGGAGCAGCGGGCTGCCCTATGCGACTCTGCCGGACAGGCCTTCTACAACACGTCGCAGTTCAAGCTGCTTGATCTGCGGTCGCGGGGGAGCCAGCAGCAGTTGCTCGCAGATTTTGAGGATTACCTCAACGGCTTCTCCCCCAACGTGCAAGACATCCTCGACAACTTCAAGTTCCGTAACCAGCTCTCCACTCTATCTAAAGCTGACGCCCTGGGCACACTGATAGACAAGTTTCTCGACCCTGACGTGGACCTCTCCCCGGCAGGTGTCGACAACCACTCGATGGGAACGATCTTCGAGGAACTCGTTCGCAAGTTCAACGAAGAAAATAACGAAGAAGCTGGCGAACACTGGACGCCTCGAGATGCCGTCCGCCTCATGGCGAACCTGATCTTCCTTTCTGTTGAGAAAGAGATCAAGTCGGGGACATATCTGCTATATGACAGCGCCTGCGGGACGGGCGGAATGCTCACGGTCGCAGAGGAAACCCTGATTCAGATTGCCGCGAAACAGAAGCAGTCGGTCAAATGTCTCCTATACGGCCAGGAGATCAATCCTGAGACCTACGCGGTCTGCAAGGCCGACATGCTTCTCAAGGGCGAAGGTGAAAGCGCGGACCACATCGTCGGCGGCGCTGAATGGTCTACCCTTGCGCACGACGCCTTTCCTGCCCAGGAATTCGACTTCATGCTCGCCAATCCTCCCTACGGGAAGAGCTGGAAGAAAGACCTTGAAGCGATGGGGGGCAAGGACGGGATGCGTGACTTGCGCTTCAAAGTGATGCATGAAGGCGAAGAGCTGTCCCTTGTTACCCGCTCCAGCGATGGACAGATGCTGTTCCTTGCCAATATGGCTTCGAAGATGAACGGCAAGTCAGCTCTTGGAAGCCGAATCGCCGAAGTTCACAACGGATCGTCGCTCTTCACGGGCGATGCAGGCCAGGGGGAAAGCAACATCCGCCGCTGGCTCATTGAAAACGATTGGGTTGAGGCTATCGTCGCCCTGCCGTTGAACCTCTTCTACAACACCGGCATTGCGACTTACGTTTGGGTACTCTCGAACCGAAAGTCGAGCCATCGGAAGGGGCACCTGCAGCTTATCGACGCGACAAACTGGTACAAGCCTCTCCGCAAGAATCTTGGGAAGAAGAATTGCGAGCTCTCTAGCGAAGATATCGAGCGGACTACTCGCACCTTCCTCAACTTCGCTGAGACGCCAGAGTCCAAGATCTTCCCTAATCAGGCCTTCGGGTATTGGAAGGTCACCGTCGAGCGCCCGCTCCGTCTTCATAGCCAGCTAACTGTCAAGGCCATCGAGTCGCTCCGGTTCGCGTCTGGGGATGAAGACATTCGTGCGACCCTCTACGAAGAGCTGGGCGAGCGGCTCTTCACCGCTTTCGCACAAGTTTCTTCCGCGTTGGAAGCTCGTTTGAGCGACTGGGGAGCTGAGGCGGAAGAAGAGGACGACGAGGAAAGCGCCACCAAGAAAGGCCTTCCGGAAAAGAAGAAGAAGAAGCTGCTGGACGCCAAGACCTGGGAGCGCGACGGCCGCCTTTTGGATGCGGCGATGAAACTGCGCGAGCTGCTGGGAGATGGGCTGTTCGAGGATTACAACCAGTTCCGCGACCGTGTGGAGAGAACACTCAACACAGAAGAGATCAAGCTGTCCGCTTCCGAGCTCAAACAGCTACTCAAGACGGTAAGCTGGCGTGTAGAAACTGCGCCACGGGTCATCGCCAAGATTCACAAGCTGGGCAGAGCCACACCTGATCCTCTCCATGGCCTGTTTGAAGAGACGCTGAACGGCAAGCAGATGGTGGTGGAATACGAGCCCGACTCCGAGCTGCGAGACACCGAGCAGGTTCCGTTGCTGGAGGAGGGAGGGATCGAAGCGTACATTCGGCGCGAGGTCCTGCCCTACACGCCCGATGCGTGGATCAATGAGGCCGCCACGAAGATCGGCTATGAGGTCAGCTTCACTCGACACTTTTATAAGCCGCAACCATTGCGCAGTCTTGAAGAGATTAGTGCGGACATTATGGCCATTGAAAAGGAAGCTGAAGGCCTGCTCGACGGCCTGCTGACGGGGGCGACGAAGTGAGAGAGATCCTTGGCAAGGCCAAAACCGTCCGCGAATTGCTCAAGGGGGTCAAGTACTCGATCGATTACTACCAGCGCGAATACAAGTGGCACGAGAAGCAGATTCTCGAGCTCGTAAATGATCTCAGCGATAAGTTTCTGGAGGAATACCAGCCCACTCACACGCGCAACAAGGTTGCCGATTATCCGCACTACTTTCTCGGCTCTATCATCATCAGCAAAAAAGAGAGCGTCGGCTACATCGTCGATGGCCAGCAGCGACTCACCAGCCTGACGCTGCTCTTGGTCTTTCTCCGCAACCTGCAGAAAGGCCACTCGGAGAAGGTCAATGTCGACGAGTTGATCTTCTCCGAACGATATGGGCAGAAGTCTTTCAACCTTCACGTCGATGAGCGCACTCCGGCCATGGATGCACTCTACGAAGGTCAGCCCTTCGATGTGACGGATCGGCCTGAGTCGGTGCAGAACCTGGTTCAGCGCTATCGCGATCTGGAAGTCTATTTCCCGGAAGAGCTTCGCGACGCGGCACTGCCTTACTTCATCGACTGGCTCCTTGAAAACGTTCATCTGGTCGAGATCACCGCGTACTCGGACGATGACGCCTACACCATCTTCGAAACGATGAATGACCGTGGGCTCTCGCTCAGTCCTACGGACATGCTCAAGGGATACTTGCTGGCCAATATCGATGAGGGTAAGCGCACAGCCGCAAACATACGGTGGCGAGACCGTATCCGTGAGCTTAACGATGCTGGCAAGGAGGTCGAGGCGGATTGTTTCAAGGCCTGGCTACGCAGCCAGTACGCTACGAAGATTCGTGAACGGAAGAAGGGCGCAAAACCCGAGGACTTCGACCGCATCGGTACGGAGTTCCATCGATGGCTGCGTGATGCCGCACCGGCGGTTGGGCTGAAGCAGAGCGATGACTTCTTCCGGTTTATTGATCGAGACTTCGACTTCTACAGCCGGCAATATCTGCGTTTCATCGATGCAGCGGAACGTCCGGTCAGCGGGCTGGAGCATGTTCTCTACAACGCCCAGCAGGGATTCACGTTGCAATACATGCTGCTTCTTGCACCGTTGCGGCCTGACGATCCTGAACCCGTCGTTATCCGCAAGGCTGGTCTTGTCGCAGAGTATCTGGACATCCTCCTGACCTGGAGGCTCTGGAACTTCCGGACCACCGCCTACTCTACGATGCAGTACGCCATGTTTAGCGTGATGCGTGACATCCGTGGCCTTGCGCCTGACGCTCTGGCGCACAAGCTGCACGAGTTCCTCACCAATGAGGACGAGACTTTCGCGAGCAACGATCGTCTGCGAATGCACCAGCAGAACCGATATGCATTGCACCGTATTCTGGCCCGGCTCACCGATTATGTGGAGACACAAGCCGGGCAGCCATCTCGGTATCTCGATTATGTGAGCGAGGGCAAGACCCGCTATGAGGTGGAACATATCTGGGCGGACCACCCAGAACGTCACACCGCTGAGTTCCCGCATCCGGCGGATTTTGCAGAGCACCGCAATCGCATCGGGGGCTTGCTGCTGCTCCCGAAGAGCTTCAACGCCAGCTACGGCGACCTGACCTACGTCGAAAAGCTGCCCCATTACAACACCCAGAATCTGCTCGCGCGATCGCTACACTCGCAATGCTACGACCACAATCCCGGTTTTCTGCGGTTCAAAGAGGAAAACGGGCTGCCATTCGTCGCGCACGAGCAGTTCAACAAGACAGATCTCGAAGCCCGCAGCTCGCTTTATCGTGAGATCGCGGAGCATATCTGGAACCCGGAGAACCTGCTGAAGGGAGCCGGACTGTGATGATTGCGGATCTCAACCCCTATCCCGAATACAAGGAGTCCGGACTTCCGTGGCTCGGTGCAATCCCAGCCTCTTGGACAATCAAGCGAGCCAAATCAGTATTCGAGCGCGTGGATAGGCGCTCCAGCACCGGGCGGGAACAGCTTCTCACGGTATCCTCGGCGCGAGGGATCGTGCCTCGAAATACCACGAACGTCACAATGTTCAAGGCTGAATCTTATGTAGGCTACAAGCTCTGTTGGCCCGGCGATCTCGTCATCAACAGTCTTTGGGCATGGGCCGGCGGCCTTGGAGTGTCAAAGCACCACGGCATCATCAGTTCCGCGTATGGTGTTTATCGGCTCAGGAAAGATGCCCCACTGATTCCAGGCTTTGTGCACGAAGTGGTCCGCTCACTCCCCTTCAATTGGGAGCTTCGCGTGCGCTCGAAAGGAGTATGGATATCACGGCTTCAGATGACAGATATTGCGTTTCTTGACGCCCCCATATTCATTCCTCCACGCGAGGAACAGGAAGCAATCGTGCGGTTTCTGGATTGGGCGAATGGGCGGCTGGAGGGAGCGATACGAGCGAAGCGCAAGGTGATTGCGCTGCTCAACGAGCAGAAGCAAGCCATTATTCACCGGGCCGTGACCCGCGGCCTCGATCCCGTCCCCCTCAAACGGTCAGGTATCCCATGGCTTGGTGAAGCCCCTATCCATTGGAAGTTGATTCCCATAAAGAGGCTCTTGTGCTCGATGGATTACGGCACCTCTGAACAAACTCGAGAAGATGGGACGATTGTCATTCTTACGATGGGAAACATTCAAAATGGCGAGATCGTAATGCCGAGGTCGGGGGGGCTCAATGAGATTGCGCCTACTCTATTGCTGGACCATTACGACTTGCTCTTTACTCGTACTAATGGAAATCCAGACTTGGTCGGCAAAGTTGGTATCTTTCGAGGCTATCGAGAGGATATGGTCTCGTTTGCCTCATACCTGGTAAGGTTGCGTGTCGATACCAATCATGATCCTCAATGGCTACACATGCTGCTGAACAGCGCAGCTTTTTGGAGGTTTGCCCGTAGTCATGCTCTTGTCAATCTTCAGACTAACTTGAATTCAACGCGATATGGCAAATTCATCGTCCCTGTTCCTCCGCGCGACGAGCAACGAAAGATTGTTGAGCGGGTCAGCACAGAATCTAGGCCTCTCGACGATGCAATTGGTCGCCTTAGACGTGAACTCGACCTCCTCCGGGAATACCGCACCCGCCTCGTCGCCGATGTCGTGACTGGCAAGCTCGACGTGCGACAAGCCGCCGCCCGACTTCCAGATGCAGCGGACCTTGAGAGCCATGAAATAGGCGAAGCAGAGGTTGACCCCGAAGAAGCTGATGAGGAGGTCGTCGCTTGAGCACAGATACCAGCGAGAAGGGCCTGGAGACATTGATTGTCCGACACATGACCGGCACCGATGGCCTTGGGGTCGAGCCGAACGCCGTCAAGGACGCTCCTGACGCCGCTGGAACTGGCTATTTTCCCGGGAGCCCGAAGGATTACGACCGGGCGGTCGCCATCGACGTGCCGCAACTCTTTGCTTTCGTAAGTGCCACGCAGCCGGAGGCCTTCCGCAAGCTGGGCATGACCGACGATCCGAAGGATTTCCAGCGTGTGAAGTTCCTGACCCGCCTCTCCTCCGAGGTGGGCAAACGCGGCGTGATCGATGTGCTGCGCAAGGGAGTGGACGACGGACCGCTGCACTTTGATCTGTTCTACGGAACGCCTTCCCCTGGCAATGCAAAAGCCGCAGCGCTGCACGGCAAGAACCGCTTCTCCATCACTCGCCAACTGGCCTACAGCATGGACGAGACGCGGCGGGCGCTGGACCTGTGCCTGTTCATCAACGGCCTGCCCATCGCCACATTCGAGTTAAAAAACAGCCTGACCAAGCAGACAGTGGAAGACGCGATTGAGCAATACCGGCGTGACCGCGATCCTCGGGAACGCCTGTTCGGGTTTGGCCGGTGCGTCGTCCACTTCGCCGTGGACGACAGCGAAGTGCGAATGTGCCCGGAGCTGAAGGGCAAGGCCTCATGGTTTCTGCCCTTCAACAAGGGCTATAACGATGGCGCCGGAAATCCGCCAAATCCGAACGGCTTGAAGACGGACTATCTCTGGAAGGAAGTTCTGACACCGGCGGGGCTGACGAATATCCTCGAGAACTATGCGCAGATTGTCGAGGAGAAAGACCCGAAGACCGGCAGAAAGCGGCGCAAGCAGGTGTGGCCGCGGTATCACCAGCTAGATCTCGTGCGCAAAGCCTTGGCGGATGTGGAGAGTCATGGGGCCGGAAAGCGCTACTTGCTGCAACACTCCGCCGGTAGCGGAAAGTCCAACTCCATTGCGTGGCTTTCGCACCAGCTCGTTGGGTTGAAGCGCAACGGCAAGGAAGTCTTTGATTCGATCATCGTCGTGACGGACCGCCGCATTCTGGACGAGCAGATTCAAAAGACCATCAAGCAGTTCATGCAGGTCGGTGCGACGGTCGGCCACGCGGAGCATTCCGGTGATCTGCGGAAGTTTATCGAGCAAGGCAAGAAGATCATCGTCTCCACGGTGCAGAAGTTTCCATTCATTCTGGACGAGATTGCCACGGAAGCGGCCAAGACATTTGCCATCGTGATCGATGAGGCGCATTCAAGCCAGGGCGGCAAGACCTCTGCCGCGATGAGCGAGGCGCTCACGTCGAAATCCAAGGAGGATGGAGCCGACGCCGAAGACACGGTGAATGAGGCGCTCGAAAAACGCATGGCAGCGCGCAAGATGCTGAAGAACGCCAGCTATTTTGCATTCACGGCAACGCCGAAGCCGAAGACGCTGGAGATGTTCGGGATCGCGCTGCCTACGGATGCCGAGGGCAAGGTCAAGCACCGCCCTTTCCACTCGTACACGATGAAGCAGGCGATCGAGGAACGTTTCATTCTCGATGTGCTGAAGGCCTACACGCCGGTCAACAGCTACTACAAGCTCATCAAGAAGACGGACGATGACCCGGAGTTCGACACCAAGAAGGCAAAGAAGAAGCTCCGGCGGTATGTGGAAAGCCATGACCACGCGATTCAACTGAAGGCGGAGATCATGGTGGACCACTTTCACGAGCAAGTCATCGCTGCTGGAAAGATCGGTGGACAGGCCCGTGCGATGGTGGTAACCAGTGGCATCGAGCGGGCGATCCAATACTTCCACGCCTTTAAGGACTACCTGAATGAGCGGAAGAGCCCATACCAAGCTATTGTGGCTTTCTCAGGCGAACATGAGTACGGTGGTGCCAAGGTGAGCGAGGCCGCTCTGAACGGCTTCCCCAGCGGAGACATCGCAGAGAAGATCAAGAACGATCCATATCGTTTTCTGATCTGCGCGGACAAGTTCCAAACCGGGTACGACGAGCCCCTGCTCCATACCATGTATGTGGACAAGGCGCTCTCCGGGATAAAGGCCGTTCAGACACTGTCGCGCCTGAATCGCGCTCATCCGCAGAAATACGACTGCTTCGTGCTGGACTTCCAGAACAACAGCGAGGCGATCACGTATGCATTCCAGGATTATTACCGCACCACCCTACTCTCGGACGAGACGGACCCGAACAAGCTGCACGACCTGGAAACGTCGCTTGATGGTGCCCAGGTTTACTCGTCCGCACAGCTACAGCAGCTAGTGGAGCTCTTTCTGAGCGGAGCGGAACGGGACAAGTTCGACCCGATCCTCGACGCGTGCGTTGCGGTGTACTGCGAAAGATTGGATGGGGAAGCACAGGTTGATTTCAAGGGGAAAGCGAAGGCTTTCTGCCGGACCTACAGCTTTCTCGCCTCGGTCATCCCGTATACGAACGCCGGGTGGGAAAAGATGTCGATCTTCCTAAATCTTCTGATCCCGAAGCTACCTGCGCCGAAAGAAGAAGATCTTTCCCAAGGCATCCTCGAAACGATCGACATGGACAGCTATCGAGTCGAAAAACAAACAGGGATACAGATCACTCTCGCCGATAGCGATGCAGAGATCGAACCTGCTCCGGCGGACGGCGGCGGCCACAAGACTGAGCCCGAGCTGGACCGCCTAAGCAACATACTCAAAACCTTCAACGATCAGTTTGGCACACTGTTCACGGATTCCGATCGAGTTGCGAAGCGAATCCGAGAGGACATAGCACCCAAGGTGGCTGCGGACGCCGCATATCAAAACGCAAAGGAGAACACACCCCACACGGCACGACTCGCGCACGATGAAGCGCTTGGAAAGGTAATGCAGCACCTGCTGACCGACGACACTCAGGTGTACAAGCAATTCGTTCAAAACGAATCGTTCAGGCGCTTCGTTGGGGATATGGTCTATCAAATGACTACTGCAGATGCGGCCACTCGTACACCCCGCTCGCAGGCGCCTGTCCAGACACCCTAGTGTGATGTCGGAACCTCGAGCGCGATAGCGAGCGCGCTCACAAATTGCGCGACTGACTCCCTAGTTGTGAGCTCTTTTGCGAGCTTCAGACTTAGAGTTTTGACCAGGCTGGCGATGCGTTTGGGGCTCATAGTAGGAGGAACTGCCTCAGTGAGGCACTTCTTGGGAGCGTCCGAAGAGTTCTGCCAATTGTTGATCAACCGGTCCGCAGTGGCGCGCGGGATGCTCAGTTCCCGCAAGAAAGGACTCCACTTCCCCTCACGTCCACTACCGACAAGGTGCAGCTTATATGTATGCAGACGCTCTGCGAGCTCCATGCGTGTTTTCGAAAGCTCGGCGCGAGTGAGCCGCATGGCGGCTTGTCGTTGCCGCTGTGAGTGCCACAACTCCGCAATCTCTCGAGTCAGGGCACTCTCCGCTTGCGCTGTCGCGGGCGATCCAACGCAGGGATCGACGTGCCCATCTGGAGAGGAGATCTCATCCCGTTTCGAAGGAAACCTTGGCCTTGCTGATGGAGCATCGGTCTTCCTTGCTGAGAAGACGGCTGCCGAACCTATCTGGTCCCTTCCTACGGCTCGGAGCTTGCTCGGGCGCACCGGCACTTGCACAAGCGGAACCGTTCTGGCTGGCTGAGGAGCCATCGGAATGTGATGGGAAGCCTGGGGAGGAACGGTGGGATCAGGCTTACTTTCTGGTTTTCCTTCTGATGGGTTGTCAGGCAAACGTTCTGTAAAATCAGCTACTGTCATGGTGAGTTCTCCGGGATTGCGTTCTCCCCGGTGGTCAAACCCGAGGGCACAAGAGCTAATACCCACCAGCTAGTGTCCTCGGCGTTTTTTAGAAGCAATGTCTCAGCTCGTGCGAACTGCAGAGAGAGAGTCTGGCCGCCACAAGAGGGTACGTGCTCTTCCGCCACTCCTCGGATCCGCACGCCGGAATAGGAAGGCAGACAGCAAATAGAAACGCGGCAGCACCGTCAACATACCGCTGGTCCAGTTGAAGAGTTAATGCGGGAGCTGTTTCGTCGATCCAGTCGAGAAAGCCTCGAGACTGGACTCCGCCCTTCTCGCGGAGCCGTTCATCTGCACCACAGGCCGTCCGCGTGGCTCTTGATGGCTCACTTCCCACGGAACTCCGGTTCTTGTAGAGCGGGCGCCAGTTCCGGGTCAAGAGTAACGTCACCGCCCGAGTACGAAGTGTCTACAGCGGAGGAGCCCGGAGAGGCTATCGTGCACAGGTGACAATCAGGTCGACCGTTGCCCGTGTTCTGCCTCTCCCGTGGGTAGCGCGCCATATCTCGAGATGAGCTCTCCCGACGTCACTCCATATCGGGCTTCTGAACTGTGAGGCGTACCAGCATCAAGTCTCCGTGGCCTTGTGTCTGAACCATCCCGATATGCCGACGCGCGACTAATCTGATAGCGAACTGGTTCTTCTGCATCGTTCGATCCGGCAGATCGGCGAGCGGTACGCTGAGCCAGACTCCTGGCTCAGCGGCAAGAGCCCGGAGAATAGGTGCCCAATCGTAACGTGGGCGTTTAGGTGAAGGGCGGCGGACATGGTGGGGGTTTGCTTTCGTAATGTTCATCGTTTCCTCCTGCCGAGGGCTTCACCCAGGGCTGAAGTGAAATACCAGAGAGAAGGATGAGAGCCCGTTTATGCTGAAAAAATCCGTAAGGCCCCCAAGGGACGCGCGGTCGGTTGCGGCCATTTGGCTTTTGCTCTTGGTGTCTAAGCCGTTCAGCAGCGTCCGATCTCTGGAAGTCCAGACACGCGACCTTTGCCAATGATGGGTTTCAACCTTGGCCGCTCAGGTGATGCGTCGAGGGCAGGTCGGCGACTGCAACCTGCCCCTAAGGATCAGTCATCTACGAAGGGCGGAGAAAGCCCTCGCAAATGACTCACGGGAGCTCACACGCGCTAGCCTCAGTCGAGGCAGGCTGTTCTGCCGGAACGTTTAGCTCGTCCCCCACGTGCGACTCTGCCGCAGGCGTGCTCTTGAGGGAGAGTTGATACCGGTGCCCAGGATCACTGCGGTTTGGGATCTTGGTAACCGTGAGGCGGGTATCAAGCTGATCAAGATGCGCCCAGAAGCACCGCGCGACCGCGCCGTAACCAACCTTCGGCTGATCAACCGGAAGAACGCTGTTGATCAGCGCAGCCCACAGAGTTGGGGACAATGGTCTGGAGGCAAGCTCGTGCTTGCTCTCAAGCAAGTGGACCAGGTAAGGAAGATGCGGGCACGCAAAGGCGTACGGATAGAGCCGAAACACGATCCCTAGCGATGTATCAACTGTGTGATGCTGGGGCTTTTGGGTACCCAAAAGTCCCAGCATCACAGCGGGTTTCGTGTCGTCTTTTCCAGCGAACATGTCGATTTCAGCGACCGCTTCGAAGTACGGCTCTCCGGTTTCATCTGTTCCGGGGAACAGGACGATACGCCGTATGTGCTGCTGGAGCACCTTCTTGGCAAACGCAGCATCGGACTGCAGAACGGAGAGGAGGTTGGCGATACGATCGCGGACGAGCTGACGAAGATCCGTTTCCGTGACGTCGAGCGACCTCAGATTGCGTGCCGCTGCGATCCTGATGTCCAGCCGATCCCGCTCAGACTGCCGATGCCGCAAGCGGCCGGAGAGTGCCTCGCGAGACGGATCCCCAACTGAGAGTTCTTCGATTTGGTCGAGCAGTGAGTCCATCCGGCGCTGACAGTCCCTCCGGTTTGCTTCGAGAGCGGAAAGGTTGTCACCAGCGAGGGACGAACGGTGAGCGTTCCATTCCATCTCCAGCTCGGAGTGAACGGACTTGACTACCTGGTTCCAGAGCGGTTCCTCCAGGAGGCTACTTGAGAGGACTTCGGTGATCTGAGCCGCGGCTCTCTCTTGCAGGATGCGGTAGGAGTTGGAGCATCCGCGCCGCAACCTGAAGCTGGGACACGTGTAGGCTGATGTTTTGGCAGGACCATCCGCATACAAACGCCTGCCGCAAAGGCCGCAGCACAACAAACCGCTATACAGATAAGGCTTATTCTTGGCGCGGTTATAGCCTCCAAGCCTCCGTGCCTCCTGCTTACGCTCCAGTTCCTTGAGGCGCGCAGCTGCCCGATGCCACAGCTCGTCCGGAACGATCCGGAGATGGGGCATGTCAACCCTGACGTGCTCGTGAGCTGGCCTCTTCACGACCGTGATCTTTCCTGTTCGGGGGTGGACCTGCTGCCTCTTCTGGTTCCACACGAAAACGCCCTTGTACTTCTCGTTGTGCAGGATCTTCTTGATGGCGTCGCCAGGCCAGCCTTTCCCGTTTCCGCGCGACCGAAACTGGGAGTTGCGAGGTACGCCCTCCTGGTTCAGCCGGACGGCGATGTTCCAGATCGTGTTGCCTTCCGCATAGAGCTCGAAAATGCGACGGACCACGCTAGCTTGGTCCTCGACTACTTCCAGCCTGGTACCCTTGGTCGCCGCTCGGCCGATTGCGCCGGGAAATTCCAAATCTTCGTCAACGACAGCGCGGTACCCGTACGGCCAGCTGCCCGCAACATAGCCAGCGAGCACACGACCCTTTTGGGCAGCATGCACCTTGTGCCGGAGCCGTTGAATTTGCTGCTCATCGATCATCCCATGCATGCTGATGAGCATTTGGAAGTTGGGGTCTGCCGAGTCCAGACGCTGACTCACAAACAGCAGCTTCACTCCATGGTGCTCCACCAGCTTGTGGAACTGCAGCACGTCGCCAAGGTCGCGAGCGAGGCGTGAACTGTCATCAAATAGGATGTAGTCGAAGGGTCGAGGCTTCTGTCCGGCGGCAGCCTCGAGACTCTCCAGGCCTTTCCGACCCACCTTTGAGGTGCCAGACATGGCCGCATCGGTGTAGACGTGCTCGTGCAGGATCTCCCAGCCCTTCTGCTGCGCAAACTCGTCGCAGACTCTCCGCTGATCCTCAATCGATGCTGGCCGCTGCATCTGGGTCGAGTAGCGACCGTAGAAGGCGCAGCGCATATAGGTGGTGGACTGGTTGTTCGTGCCGTTGATGATGTCTGATCTTTGCATTGTCATTTCCCCTTGTGTTGCAGCCAGCATTAATGTCGGAAGTCAACGATCGCGTCCCGGGAGCCTGTCATTGGGATCAACTTCTGGCCGGTCCAGCTCCGTCAAGAGGGTGGCCAGAATGCTCCGCGCAACAATCTTCGCGAGTCCGTCGTCGACCAATCGCCCCATACAAGCGGCCAAGTCGTCCTTCGAGCGAAACCGAATGGAGACGGATCGTTTGTTCTTCTCGGCAGTTCGCCTGCCGCATGAAAGGGAATACTGCATAACGAGGGCGTCCCCAGAATTTGGGGGTTGGTTTGTGCTCGGGGTCTTCGAAGCGGCTGTTGGCGGATTAGCGCGCCTGGTAGTCATATCTTTCATCTACAGAGCTAAGGGGCCGAAGGGGTAGTTTGCAGTGAAGATCGCCCCGTCTCCCCATGGGCATCACGCTTGGCTCAACGCCGACCTGTGGTCAACCAAAGGTCAAAGCTGGTTTGCTCACCTTCGGCTAGTTGCCAACACGGCGACACACCGATGTCGCGAGGGAAATGCTGCAGCATGCCCATCCGATTGACGGGAAGCGCAGAAAATACCTGCCCGACGGTTTGGCAAAAGACTGCAGCGATGAGGCTTCGACCGGGTCTGGACGCGATACGGTGGTAGCGACCAGCCGTTGCTCGGAATTCGCCAGTGGGTCGAAGCGCTGACTTCGGATGAGCCGAGCTAGGTGGCCGACGGGCTATTTAAGAGGCATGAAGGTCAACGCGGTCTGCAACAAAGAACCCTGCACTCGTGACATGCGCCTCTAAACATTACCGAGATGCGCTCTTGGGCTGTAGATCCAACGTGTGAACAACTCCATCCAGCTCTCCGTCGCTGGCTTCATCCTCGATCTGCTGCAGCTTGACGACTTCCCATCGGTGATCAGCTACATTCATCATCAATGGACACGTTCCCGGCGTATCTTGGGCAGCCAAAGATGACTGGCGGTCTCCTACAGCAAATCCGATCTGCGGGACTAATCTCCCCAGCGCACTGGTGTTCCGGTTTCCGCTTCACAGGAAACCTCTCCCCTTCCTGCCGTGACGCGAGACAACCTCTGTATGTCTCTCATGGCACTTGGGCGAAACGGTCCGGAGGGGATTCTGCTTCGAAGATGGCGAGCTGAAGGAGGACGGACTGGAAGACTGGGACAGATTCTGGCACCCCATGCACGCCGAGCTACGGGTGCGTGCATCCCTTACGGAGTGCCCCACGTTTAGTTTGGGAGGGTGAAGCGGACAATCGTGGCGACGTATCAGAGCCGAGCTGAAGTGTCACCCTACTCAAGGAAAACTGTACTGTTCTGGACGGACCGGGGCTGCCCCAATGAAGAGGCAGATCTTGAGACCACAAGATGAACGTCCCATTCGATGCCACTGAGCACCACATTTTCGCGGGCCTGCGCTGCGTCCGCCCATCGTGGTCTCATTCAAACGAGCGCTTCTTCCGACGTGAGGAGTTCTTGCTAGTGGTTCATCGCTGCCATGCCCTCGGGTTCGAGATCTACGGTCTCGAGGTGTTCACCCAGGCAGGTGAGTGGGTGGCAGTCGAAATAAACCCCGGCACACCGGGCGCAAGTTGGGTGAAAGAGGTCGTGATTCGATTGACCGCCCCTGGCCTGCTGTGCTCTGCGACCTACGCTCCGTCCAGGCGGTTCCTTGAGGCTCCCTAGGACCGGCGAGAAGCAGTTGGAGCCTTCAGATCGACCGGTGCCTCGGCATGTACGCAGTTGCCGCTGGGCGGAACACAGACTGAGTACGAGTTGAGGAACGACCAGAATGCGATTCGAGTGGATCGAAGAACCAGCGACCACGTGTCTGTCTTAGCTACAATAATTCGATGGACAAGCATCAGATCAACGCGAGACTCAATGAGATCACCAGACTACTTCAATCTGGGACGCAGGACCGCGTTCTAGGGAGTAATGAACGAGTCCCAGATGTCGAATCGCTCACTCCTGAGCGGCGTGATCAACTTCTGCAAGAGCAGAGGGAACTCCACTTGGAATCGGCTATGCTGTCTGGCCAGCGGAGTGAGAGTCATAGACTCTAAACGCACGAAAGCCCCGGAGCTGACCGGGGCTTTTCTTTTCAGCCATATTCCGGGTCGCGGCAAGGGCGGGGGTATTCCCCTCCATGCGAAAGCTCATAAAAATGCGAGACCTCCTTGAACGTATTCCCGTATCGCGTGCCCACATTTACAGCATGATCTCGGATGGCAGGTTTCCACGCCAGGTTCATCTGGGTGGCACCGGTGCGTTCTGGGTCGAGTCCGAAGTTGAGGCTTGGATCGAGCAACACATTGCCGCTGCCGACGCGCAGCTTGCTGGCAGCATGCCGCAAGAGGCGGAGCCGAGTCGCACACAGCTCCGCGCGCGGGTGGGGCTCTAAGGTACTTAGACAAATGCGCCCTCGTTCCATTGATTTCATTGTCGGAATGGATGCTTGGCGCAAGCAGCCAGCCTTTGTCTAGCGGTGTCCACTCTCGCCAACAACCGAAACCAGACAACGCGTACCACTGGGCAGCGGGGGGAGGGCGGCGACAGCTTGCGTTTGGAACGATCATTTCGGACATGTGGGTGTCCTTCTAGAAGGTAATACCCTTCGGGCGGGGAGACCTCCATCTATCGCTGAGACTGCCACTTTCCCACAGAACCACCTCTGACGTTGCCTTGTAGAATCCGCTCAGCCGATGCGACAACACACGGTTCCTAGGTCGTATCTCAAGGCGTGGTTAGAGCCGTTCACGCCTCCTGGACAGGACGCCGCAATCTGGCGCATACCGGTCACGGATCGCACACCTGTAGAGCCCTTTCGACGGAGCCCCGCAAAGTCTTTCGTCGTCACCGATCGGTATACCGTCACCCTCAGTGATGGCACCAGGAGCTTCCATGTCGAGCAGACGCTGGGCGCCTGGAGGCCGCTTACGTAGGTGTACTACAGCACATCCGGCGCGGTGATCCTCTGACCGATCGCCAGAGAGGATATCTGGCTGCATTCACTGCGGGGATGATGGGAAGGTCCGAGAAGCGAACAGCACACTTTGAGGCGCAATTCACTCGGATCGCCCGGAAGCACGACAGGTTACAGAAGGAGTTCGGATCGGGTCAGGACGAGTCACACGCCGAACACGCGCTGCAGAACATTCGCCCGGACGTTGTGCGCTGGACGATTGAGTGTGCAACTCCGATCTTATTCGGCATGCATCTGTCGATCCTCACAACCGATGACGAACTCGGCTTTGTGACCTCGGATGCGCCTGCATTCATGTACAACCCGATCGCATACAAGCTGCCGCCTTTTTATCGCAGCCCGGGCCTCCTGCAGAAGGAGATCGAGGTGACCCTGCCTATCACACCGCGTCATCTCCTTTTGTATAGACACGACGGACGGGTCGCCTCCCGCCTGAAGATTCCACGATCGGTAGTCGATGAGGCTAACCGGAATCTGGTGTGGACAGGGACGGAGATCGTTTCGTGGAAGGGACAAACAAGACCCGAGTGGTTTGTCCAACGAGACCCGCCCCCCGACGCCTGGGAGAACACGCCCGAGGGCAGAGCCTCGGCACAAGCACCCGCTCTACCTGAGTAGGTATGATTGTAGGTATTAAGACACAATTCCGGCATAAACCGTGTGTTTCGAACGCAAAGGAATCCCTGGGGGGCAACCATCTCACAACTGAGACCTTATTCATCGTGCCTCTGCACGAAGTCGAAACTGCGCCTGTGAAGGGCGTTTCCGCGAGCGTTCACGTGCCCGTTGCGCCGACAGATGGCTCAGCGACCAAAGCCCGAGTCTTTGGTGGGAGTAGAGCACGAGCCTCAGACTGCAGCGCCGCGTCATTTCGAAGAGGCATCATCCTCCACCAGCTTGTAGCGGTACTGTTCATGCTCTTCGTTGGTCGCTTGCTGACGGAGAAGAGCGAGCCGCTTGAGTAGTCCCGGGACTTCGGTCTTTTCATCCGTTCTGCGCAGCGCCTGGATGAGGTGGTACACGGCGGACTGGTCTTTGGGATCCAACTCCATGGCTTTCCTGCACTGGATGGTGGCTTCCAAGTATTGGCCTGACTTCAGATACAGCTTTGCCAACACACTGCGCGCGGGCCCGAGCGTGGGGCGGAGTGCGACAGCCTGCTTCGCCGAACGCATCGCGGTTTGGAATTCGATGCTGCCGGGCTCTGCTCCTTGCTCCAGAAGGATGTCGGCCCTGAGGTAGAGAAGAATCGGATCGTCGGGTTTGCGTGCAAGTTTCTCCTGCACACCTCCGAGAGCATGATCCAAATCGTTCTGCTGCACGGCGGCCAGCCCCTGAGCAGCGATGCTGAGGGCCTGGGTTGGATCGAGTTCATAGGCCTTCTCGAAGTCGGCCTGGGCCTTCTCGTATTCGGCAAGCTGGACATAGAGAACGCCCCGTGCAAAGTACAACGGCGCAGCTTTGGGCTGCAGCGTAAGGCCCTCGTTCACCACATTGATGCCAACCTGGAATGACTGGTGGGTGGAGGAGAGCGCTGCGAAATCTTCGTACAGATTCACGTTCTGTGGATCGAGCAATATGGCTTGCCGGATCGCGTCGACTGCTTTCTGCGTGTCGTGGGCGTCCTCGTATGCGGTGGATGCGAGCTCCAGCGTACGCGCGTCGGGGTTCGAGCCCAGGAGCGGAGCGAGTGTGAGGATTGCCTGGTCCTGCTGATGAGCCATCAACTGAATCGAAGCCAAAACCTGCCGTTCACTCCGGTCATCAGGATTCAGGGCCAGTGTTCGAGCGAAGACTGCGGCCGCCTCGCTGAGCCGGTTGAGTCTGACCAGGCAGACACCGTAGGCGTGCAAAGCGGGAAGCTTCTGCTCGAAGAGGGCGGCGGCTTTTTCGAAATGCTTGCTTGCCGCAGCGCAGTCGCCGTGTTGGAACTGGAGCACGGCGAGCATGCCGTGGCTCATGACGTCGTTCGGGTTCAGCCGCAGCAGGTGATCGATGTAGGGAAGGGCGGCAAGATCACCGGCATCGAATTCGATCTGGGCAGCCCCCTGCAGAGCGGCGACGTTGTCCGGAGAGAGCCGCAGCGCATGCCGGAAGGAGCTGAGCGCTTTCTTCTGGTCGCCCGCGCCGCCGTAAGCGACGCCCTGCATCGTCCAGAGCTGTGCATTGCCGGGGTGTTGAACGAGCGCGGTATGAATGAGTGCGAGCGCCTTTGGGTACTGCTGGTCGCGGAGTGCGGAGACGATGGAGTCGTTACCAGTTTGCGCGAACAGCGTGGGCAACAGAAAAAACGAAAGCGCGAGGCAGAGAAGTGCACGCAAGCACCCCTTCGCGATCAGGCCGCCGCGCATACCAGCTTTCATTCGGGGGTCCATGGGGGAGCGATTCCAACGCAGGGATGAGGTTTGTTCTCGGCAGCTTATCGAATGGCTATCTCGAATGCGGGACATGACTGTTCGATACAAAGAAAACAGGCCGACGGTGGGGAAGCGCCGGCCTGCTGTTTGTTGATGCGTAGCGTGGTCAGAAAGAGACTCTCCCCCCAATTTGCCAGAACCTTGGTTCGTGGGAACCCGTTGCGGCGCCGAAGTTTCCATTCGGCAGGTTGTTGTCCACGTTGGCATAGTTGGCACGATTGAAGAGGTTGAACACTTCGAAGCGCAATTGGAAGTTGACGCGTTCTGTGAGGACGAAGTTCTTATACAGATTCGCATTCGTTTCGAAGAAGTTTGGCCCACGGAACTGCATCGGTCTCTGGTTGCCCTCGCTGCCAAAGGCAGGAGTGGTGAAATCGGTCTTTGGAATGGCCCCGGTTAACCACGCCTTGTTGTCATGCGATTGCTTATACGTGACCACGTCGGGGTAGTCGAGATTGTTGCCGTCCGCGTTGTAGTCACCGCTTCCCGGCGCGTATCCAACGGCTGGATTCGCAGCCGAAGGACATGGCGCCGCGCTGTCGGAGGTGTCCTGGCACAGCGGGATATACGAGTTGAAGTTCGTTGGTGTCAGCGGATATCCCGACTGGAATACAGTCGTGCCGCTCAATCCGTATCCACCCGTAAGACGCCCGATCGCGCCCTTTCCGTCGTTGAGTCCTTTCAGCGAGTAGTTCCAGCTGAGCGAGACTCGATTGGGGACATCGAAGACGGACGGCGCATAATACCGGCCCGGATTATCCGGCGTGGGGTATGCCAGGGCGTCATCTTTCGAACTGGCACGCGTGTACGAAGCGTCCACGAACCCGCGAGAGAATCGTCCTCTAACTGCGAAGAAGACTGCGTGGTAGTTAGCGTAGCGATCATTCTGAACATAGGTGATCGAGCCGAAGCTAGGGTTGAGCCGGGTTGGTGAGATTCGTTCATGCGTGATCAGGTCGCCTGGCTGGACATTGATGTCCACACCATAGGAGACGAGCCCGATCGCATTTCCATTGCTCGCCATATCGTAGGAGTGGGATGCGCTGTAGCCAACGGAGGCGGCAAATGCCTTGTTGATCTGGCGCTCCACACTGGCGGACCAGATATTGGACTTGGGTGATTTCAGCAAAGGATCAATGCCGCCAATGGCGAAGTTCGCGCCCGTGACGCCGCCCTGTGCATTCAAGCCGCCAGAGAACGTTGGGAACGTGAATCCAAACGGGGGCTTACTCGTGTTCCCGAGTCCAAAGATCGGAGCATTGGCCGACCCGGCAAAGAATACTGGCATGACCAGTCCGGGCGGGCTGCCGCGGAACTCCTCCTGCACGTTGGCGGATGTGAGCCAATTGTTATAGATGCCGAAGCCACCGCGAACTACCCAGTCGCCTTTGCCCGTAGGATCCCACGCCACGCCAACACGCGGACTGTACAGGTTGTTGACCGAGTGGAGCAGGGCATTGTGAGTGGCCTTGGCATACCCATTGGCGATCTGTTGCTGGCGGGTCGTGCCTGTGCCGAGATAGAAGTTGCCGAAGACAGTCGAGGGGCTCTTCGACCACGGATTGCCGCTGTCATCGTAGCGGAGACCCAATGTAAGAGTGAGGTTGTTCCTCGCTTTCCAGGTGTCCTCGACGAAGATTCCAAAGGTTCTGGCCGCGGCATTCCAATTCCAGAGCTGCTGCGTGCCGGTTGCCGGGTTGTAGGTGACGCCGTTCTCGTTGGTGGGCGCGTCTTGAGCGAGCTTCAGAAGATTGTCGAAAGCGAACTTTGGCTGCGACCACGGACCCTGGAATGGCTCAACGTCATCGCCGTACCAGCCTTCGTATCCAAGTTTGAGCGTGTGCGTGCTGCGAACGTGCGTGAGCACATCGCGCCAGTGATAGTTGTGTTGAATGAAGTCGCCCTGCGCGAAGCCCACACCGTAGGCCTGGCCGCTATCTGCGTTGATGCCGTTCACGGAGATTGAGGGCACCGTGTAGTCTTTCGCACCGCTACCCGACACGCCCTCTACCCGACTCTGTCCTGCGGTGACTTCGTTCAACGTGGCGCCGGAGAAGGTGTGCGTCCATGAGACCTGGCCAGCTACCTGCCAGGTGTGATTCAACGTGGAGAACTGTGGCATCGGCGAGGCCGCGCCATTTTCAAGAAGCGTCCGGAAAAGACTGACGTAGATCCGTTCCTTCTTGAACCCCTGATCGATGCGGGCAAAGTACTGGGTGCCATTGCGAATCTGCGTGGCGCCGAACGAGCCCTGGTCGATCATGGGCAGATCGCAGGGGACGCCGTTGCCGCCGCATGCGGAGCCAAAGACATCCTTTGCCGTTTGCTGGACGCTGACCGCACCCACCCCGGTTGGCGTGTACTTGGTGAGTACCTGGGTGCCGACCGTGTTCGGATAGTTCGTCTGCGCAAAGGAGATGAACTGCGGGTCTGCGAAGGTAACAAATCCGCCCGAGCTCGCGGACGCTCGCAGGGGCTCTACCGCGAAGTAGAAGAAGCTATTGTGGTGCGGAAAGATCGGACCGCCGATGGAGAAATCCATGTTGTTCGAGTGGAAGGGCTTGTATGGATTGTCCTTGGACGTGACGAAGTGCTGGTTTGCGTACATGCCCTGGTAGTTGAACCAGTCGGCCGCCGCACCGTGAAACTGGTCCGTGCCCGAGCGGGTTGTGAAGACCGTCTGCAGGCCTGCTGCGCGGCTGTGCTCGACCGAGTAGGTATTCACCTGAACGCTGGTTTCCTGGATGGATTCCGGCTGAGGCGTCAGGTTCAACACGCCCTGCCGGATGCCGCTGGTCACGTCCAGCCCATCGATCACGTACTGATTGTTGTTCTGTCCCTGGCCATTGGCGCTGGCGTCGACCTGCTCTTCAGTGGAAAAGTTATCGACACCGGAAGCGGGGCTGCCGGATGTGCTGGTGCCTAGCCCGGAGACGCCGGGCGCCAGCGTCACAAGGGTGACGAGGTTGCGACCAACAATAGGCAACTCAGTCACGGCCTGGTTCGACAGCGTGAGCTGAGTGCGGGTATCTGCCGTATCTACAATGGGAGTCGCCGTGGTTACGACGATCGACTCCGACGCCGACCCCACCTTGAGAGCAATGGGAACGTTCAGATTCTGTTCGGTCAGAAGGGTCACATCTGTCTGAACCTTCGAGAATCCCGCGGCATCGGCCGTGATTGTGTATTTGCCGGGAGCCAGACTGATAAATCGATAGTTGCCGGACGCATCTGCCGTAGCAACCTTGGTCGCTCCCGTGGCGTTGTTGACGAGTTGCAGCGAAGCGTTCGCGACATCTGCTCCTGACTGGTCTTGAACAACGCCCTGAATGCTCGCGGTGAACTGAGCGAGCACGGGAGTTGCCATCAGAATGAGCAGCACGCAAAGCACACGGATAGCGCGACAATTCACGAGCCGAGCCATAGAACCTCCACGGAATGTTTCAAAAGTGGCCCGCGTTTTCTTTAGCGATGTCTGCTTTAGGTGATGCAGACGTGGAAAACGTTTGCTGGCGACTGTGTATAGGTGTTCCAGGAGGCGATTGTCAACCACTTTTTCGTAATGCCCGATAAGTCGAGAACAAGCTGCGCGCTTTAGCGCTTCCAGCCCTTGTTCTTGACGAGTCCCACACCTTCGCGGATCGTGACGAGCTGGTCGGCGGGAACTTTCCGGTACTGCTCGCGCAGCCCGTTTGGCCAGAACACCTCGACATCAGCGATCGAGACTGAGCCCAGTCCAAAATGCAGACGGGGATCGTCGCAAGAGTAATAACTCGACTGACTCACGACAGCCTGTGCTTGTACCTTCGTCCCGTAGCGCACCAGAACCCGGGCTCCGATGGCGCTATGGTTCGATTTGACTCCTTCGAGCTTTACCTTGAGCCAGTGCTCGGTCCCGGGCACGTCGTTTCTCAGGAGCGAGGGCGGCTCATTCAGGTTCACAATCAGCACGTCCATGTCGCCGTCGTTGTCGAAGTCGCCGAAGGCGCAGCCCCGGCTGCTGTGAGGGGCGGCGAGTCCGCTGCCAGCGGGTGGATCCACTTCTTCGAACGTTCCATTGCCCAGGTTGCGGAACAGGACCCGGGGAGTCTTGTACGGGTACTGCGGAAGTTTGCGCTCCACCTCGGGGTACACGCTTCCAGTGACGAAGAAGACATCTGGGTTCCCGTCGTTGTCGAGATCCACGATGCCGGCGCCCCAACTGGTGAAGCGCGTCTCAACCCCGATCCTTGCGGTTCGTGTCACCTCGTCGAAGTTGCCGGTGCCATCATTGCGGTAGAAGCCGCAGGTGTCGCCGATGAAGTGGGTCTTGAACAGGTCGAGGTGGCCGTCCAGGTTGTAATCGCCCAGGCCAACCCCCATTCCAGCCTGTTCCATACCGTCGTCACTCAACGCAACGCCGCGTGTGACTCCTTCTTCGCGGAACGTGCCGTCGTGATTGTTCATGAACAACAGGCTAGGGGTGGAATCGCAGGCTACGAATATGTCGGGCCAGCCATCTTCGTCAAAATCGGCTGTAACGACCGTCATACCGTAGCTTTCGACCGCGCCGCCAATGCCCGCCTGCTTGGTGACGTCGGTGAAGGTTCCATCGCCATTGTTGCGATAAAGAGTATGCCTGCCGGTGGGGAGGCCACGAGGGCCACAGTTGACCGGTACGCCTTTCCAGTTACACGTAGAGTTTTCGCCGGGCGCGGGAGCGTGTTCGATAGAGAAGCGTATGTAGTGGGAGACAAACAAATCGAGATGGCCGTCTCGGTTGTAGTCAATCCAGGAACAGCCGGCTCCCCATTGCGCCGGGCCGGAGTCCCACAACCCCGCCTGTTTCGTCACATCGGTGAAGGTGCCATCGCCGTTATTCCGATAGAGACGATTCTGCCCGAAGTAAGTGCAGAAGATGTCGTCGTAGCCGTCGTTGTTGTAGTCGGCGATGCACACCCCATTGGCCCAGCCGGCCGCATGAAGTCCCGCCTTTTCGGTGACATCGATGAACGTGCCGTCGCGATTGTTCTTATAAAGGCGGTTCGTCGCCTCCGGAGGATCGCCGCCGAGACGTGTGCCGGAGAGCAGGAAGATATCCATCCAGCCATCGTTGTCGTAGTCGATGAAGGCGCAGCCGCAGCCATTGGCTTCGATGATGTACTTCTTCGAGTCGACGCCACCGTAGATGACAGGCGCCCGCAGGCCAGCAGCTGAGGCGACGTCAGTAAAGTGCGCGTTGAAGGGTCGCCCGGAGGGTGCCGGCCGGGGCTGCCCCTTCACATCGCGGGAGGCAATCCCCTGGTTTTGCCCGACGAGTTGCTGGGCCGAGGCGCACAGGGACAAAAGCACGAACGAACGGCGAGAGAGAGTCATGAGCGGAGCACAATGTGGCCTTCATATTGTCAGTATCGGAGCCATGAGTAAAGACGCTGACACCTCTTGAACGCCGGCAGCTACTGTGAAACGAAGGAAGTAACGACCAGCTTGTAACGGTTCTTTTCCGCTTCCTGTCTGGTTGCGTCCTGACGTGCTTTCGCCAGGCGCTTGAGCAGATCGGGTATCTCCGCTGGTTGATTGGTTTTTCGCAACGCGAGAACCAGGTGGTAGAGCGCGGACTGGTCGGTTGGGTTTTGCTCGAGAACTTTGCGGCACTCCTGGGCAGCTTCCGCGTACTTGCCGGAGTCCAGGTAGTACTTCGAGAGCACATTGTGAGCGGGAGTCAGAGAGGAATCGAGGGCGACGGCTTTTCGCGCCGAAGCGAGGCCTCTCTGGAACTCAGGCGAGCCAGGTTCCGGCGCTTTCTGCGAGAGAATCGCTGCCTTGAGATACCACAGAAACGCATCGCCAGGTGCCTTCGCGAGTTTGGCTTGCAAGGTTGCCAGCGCCTGCTCCGGATCTTTCTGGTTGCGCTCCTCGGCAACCATTCCCTGTGCGGCGGCACTCAGGCCCTGGAGCGGATCGAGCCGCTCGGACTTATCGAAGTCTGCCTGGGCCTCGTCATACTTGGCCAATTGGACATACAGGACGCCACGAGCAAGATAGAGGTCCGCCGCAGACGGCTGGAGTTTGAGACCCGCATCGATCATTTCGATGCCGGTCTGAAACGATTGATGACTCATCGCCAGGTTTGCGAAGTCAACATACAGCGAGGTCTCGAGCGGATTTTTGACGATCGCGTCATGCAGGATCTGCACAGCATGCGGCGTGTCCTGGCAGGCCTCATAGACCTTTGCCGCGAATCGCATGGTGCTGACATCGGGATTGGCGTTCAGCAGCGGCTGCAGGGTCGCGAGCGCATCCTGGGGGCTCCCTGCAGCGAACTCCATCATGGCCAGTTCGCGGCGTGCGCGAGGGTCGTCCGGCTTCGACGCGAGTAGTTCTCGAAACAGCCGCAGAGCTTTCTCGGTTTGCTTCAGCTTCAGAAGGCAGGCGCCGTATTCCTCCACAGCGCCGGGCTGAGAATCCAGAACCTGGCCGCTTTCAGAGAAATGCCGCACCGCAGTCACACAATCCGATCTCTTGTAGGCCAGAACGGCAAGCATGGCGTGACTGGTGGTGTCTTGCGGACGCAGCCGAAGAACATGTTCAAGCAGGGGCGCGGCACGCGCGCTGCCGGCTTCGTACTCGAGTTGAGCTGCGCCTTCGAGAGCCGGCAGATAGTCCGGAGACAGCTTCAGTGCCTTCGCATAGGACTGGCGCGCTGCGGCCTGATCGCCCTTGCCGGAGTAGGCCAGCCCTTGAAACATCCAAAGCTGCGGATTGCCGTGAGCGCCTTCGAGGAGGGGCTGCAGCAACTCCAAGGCCCGGTTGAACTCGTGGTGCTCGAGTGCGGACACGATCGACGCAGAGCGGTCGCTCTGCGTCTGCGCGATGACCGTTAACGACAGTGCCAGAAATACCGCGACAAGAGCAACAACGATCGGATTGCGGCCGCAAGGGAGCTTCATCGGTACTCGCGCGGATTCCTGGTGAGTTGTCTGCCTAGATCTACACCTTCAGATCCACACCTTCGAATCCACAGACGGTCCTGAGGCCGTGGGCCGATTGCTCTCTGGATCGCTCGGATATTCGCGTGGAGGTCCGCTCCGGTTCATGCGGGCGAAGTTCGGGACTGCCAGCATGGGGGAACCGTCCTCCCACTTGCCGGTGAGCACCATGACACCGCCGAGAAGGTCCGGACGCCATTCGGCTTGCAGTGGAGCGTCGCTTAATTTCCGTTCGATTTTGCCATTGTCCGCCGTCTCTACGTTGTAGACGAGCGGCCCATACTGCAAGGCGACGGTTCCCTGGTCAGCCTTGATGCGACTGTCGGCCACGACGCGTTGCGGCTCCATCGGCAGTTCCAGGTCGATGCGATCGCCCGCCTTCCACTCACGTGTGACGATGGCATAGCCCTTGCTGATGATCGGTGTCTGTTCCTGGCCATTGATCGCAAACCGCTTCAGGCCCTGGACGTGGGGAGAGTCCTGGTAGAGCTTGCTGGTGGTGCGGTTCGGAACCCGCACATACACAGAGAAGGTTTTGGCCTCGTCAGGATTCACGGTGATCGTAACTGCCCCGTGCCAGGGATAGTTCGTCTCCTGCGTGACTTGCACGTTGGTGCCTGCCACCTCGCCCACATGAATGCGGCTCCCCGCGAACATGTTGACGTACAGGCCGTCGTTGCTCTTTACATAGGTCCAGGTGGGAATCATCAGCAATGTGCGAGCCACGTTGCCGACGCAGCAGGGGCACACGTGCCACTTCGCGCGTTCCGTGTTCACCAGGGGGTTGGTGTAGCAGTAGCTCTGTCCGTCGAGAGCCAACCCACCCAGGACAGCGTTGTACATCGTCTGTTCGTAAAGGTCTGCATACTTCGCGTCGTGGTAGGCCAGGTTCAGTTTGTATTGGAAGAACACCAGTCCGCAGCTCGAACAGGTCTCGCAATAGGCTTCGTTGCGCAGTGAGTAATTCGGTCCGAAGCCCTCGGAGGTTTCACCGCTGCCGATGCCGCCCGTCAGGTAGTACTTGCGATTGACCATGTTGTCCCAGAGCGAAATCACCGCGCTTTGATAGTCGCGGTCCTGGGTTTCAGCAGCAATATCTGCCATGCCCGAGTAGAAATAGGTCGCACGAACGGCGTGTCCCACGGCTTCGTACTGCTGGCCCGGAGGCAGGTGGCTCTGGTCATACTCGTTTCCGCCGCGGCGCGAATCGAGAAGGAACTTGGCGAGCGCGATGTAAGCATCGCCGCGATGATTTCCTTCCTGGTCGTTGACGAACCGGCCAAATCGCACCAGGGCCTGCTCCATCTCCTGGTGGCCGTCGAACCACTCCTTCTTGCCGGGTCCGATATTCGCGACCCAGCAGTCGGCCAGCTTCTTCGCGCCGTTGTACAGGCGAAGGTCTTTGCCGTCCGAGAGCGTGTAGTGATTGATCGCGGATTCGATGAAGTAGCCGGACACGTACCCTTCGTGATTGCCGCGATGCTCGGGCGACCAGCGCTCCGGCCACTCCTTGCGATCGGCGAGGATGTATGCGGTCTGCAGATAGCCGTCCGGCATCTGTGCAGCCAGGATGATAGGGATCCACCGCTCCAGCGTAGTGTGCAACAGTTGCTGTGCCTGAATGATCTCCGGGTCGCCCTCTGGATCGACCATCAGGGCGATACACATGGACTCAACTGTCTGGTGCACCCAGGCATTCGAGAAGACAAAACCCTTGTGCTTGCCGTGCGGCTCGCCGCGGTTGGCCTTGGCGGCCTCGACGAAGTTGTCGATCCCGCCGTCACCACGCATCGTGGGGATGTCGGTTTTCTCACACATCGCGATGCAATGCGGAATCCAGTTCACGATGAGAGCCTTGGCGCGTTCTTTCCACATCGGGCTCGTGATCGAATACTGCCGCGTGTACACGACATTGAGACGATTCGCGGGAGGTGCGGATTCCACGTGCACGCCGATGGTGTGCGCCGGCCCCTTGCTCTCAGACGCCTCGAGCGCCAGCGTGTAATCGCCTGGTTGAGAGAACGTCGCCGTGGTCACAGTCGAAGCCGCATCGGCAAAGGCGACCGCGCCCGGTCCTGAAGCCTTGACCCAGCGAGCCCTGTTCCTGCGTGACTCTTCGAGCCACGTCACCTTACCCGAGAGATAAGTGCGACCGTTGCTGACGACAGAGCGGTCCACGCCCGCATCGACCACCGGGGGAAGCGACGGATTCGGACCATAATTGAACACGCGCCATTCGAGGATTCCCGCCGGGCGGTCCTGCTGGGGGACCACTTCAATGCGGAGCTTGCTCGTCTTCACGGGTGCGAAGGTTGTGACATTGAAGGTGTCGAGCGCGACGCCAAGACCCCTGGCGTCAGACACCGGAACGAAGTCGTTGCCATCCCAGTGGAGAATCCGGTAAGTCTCTGGCGCTGCGATCCGGTACACATAGCTGCCCGCGAATTCACCTGGGCGCGAGCGATCGACCGCCCAGTAGATCTCAACTTTGTCGACCTTGATGGGCTCCGTCCAATCGTACTGAACCCAGCTTTTGCGACTGGCCTGCGACGGGTCTGCCGACACGGCATAGTGCGCGTGCGAGCGGTCCAGCGAGTTCGCTGGTGTGAAGCCGTCGTTCAGGGCGGAGATCTTGTTTTCGCTCGCCATGGTCAGACTCGTTGGAATGGCTACCCGTGCGACGTTAAGCGGATGAACGGGCGCCTGGGCAAAGGACCGGCGGGCCGACAGGGCAGTCAGGACAGCGGATCCCCCGAGCCCCGTGAGGAACTCTCGACGGTTTGGCTCCGATGACTGGCTATTTTTCGGCGAACGGCGGGTGAATTGGCCCGGCGCGTCTGAACGGTGATTCCGACTCATGAAGGACTCCTGCAAACTGCTCGTTCCGCCGGGGTGGGCATCCAGGAAACGTTTGCTGGCTGAGTAGCGTAAAGCTCCGAAGAGCCGTTGTAAAGAGAAACACTCGCCCAAATGAGCGCCCTGCGACCCAGCCTGGGTCGTTCCCGAGTGGCAGCCTACCAGCAGTGATCGTGGAAGTGACCGCCTCGCCGTCTTCTGGGCGACTTCCTACAGTTAGATGAGCGTCATCCCTCGGCAGCGTCCGAAATGGCGAGCTGCTGCGGCGCGACAGAACTTCGCAGCAGGTGCAAACTCCTGTTCCTTACCTCAACTCGTTTGCGACCCTCGTGGTGGCGCCGTGGTCTGCCGGACGACCAGGCTGGTGTGCACCGGGGGTGACGCCTTGCGTGTACCGCTTGCCTCGATACGGTGGCGCAGGACGGAGAACGCTGCCTCTGCGATATCGGCGCAGGACATGCGCACCGTGGTGAGTGGCGGCAGCATGAACTGCGCAATATGGACATCGTCGAAGCCGATGACGGAGAGTTCCTCAGGCACGTGCCTGCCTGCCTCAAATAGACCGTGCAGCACGCCGATTGCGGTGAGGTCATTCGAGCAAATCACCGCAGTCGGCGGCTCGGGTAGGGCCAGCAGGCGATCGACCGCAGTCATGCCGCCTTCGAGTGTGTGATCGCCCTCCACCACCAGATGGGGCGGGACCGTGAGCCGGTGACTGCGCATGCCGCGCCGGAACGCTTCCTTGCGCAGATGTGCCGAGGTCTGCTGCAGCGGCCCGCTGACGAAGGCGATGCGACGATGACCGAGCTCGGCGAGGTGCGCGATTGCCTCATGGATGCCCGCGTTGTAGTCCACCTGGACCGCATCGATGCGGCCGCGCGGTGCACGGGCGGGGCCGCTATCCATCACTACCAGCGGCACAGCATGGCTGGCGAGCTCTTCGAGAATCGGCGCCTCGCGGCCGAACATCATCACCGCGACTCCGTCGACCTTGCGCTGCAGCACACGGCGCACCGAACGGGCGATGCTCCCTGCGTCGGATGCGGTGGAGGCGAGCAGCACCTCGTATCCGCTTTCGACTGCCAGCTCCTCGAAGCGCTGGATCAGCTCCGGGAAGAACGGGTTGGTGATCTCCGTCACCATCAGGCCGATGATGTGGCTGCGGCCGGAGACCAGTGCGCGCGCCTGGGCATCGGGTTGGTAGTTCAGTTCGCGGACAGCGCGCCACACGCGGTCGGCCATCTCGCGGTTGACGGTGCCCTTGCGATTGGTGACGCGCGACACAGTCGAAATGGAAACGCTGGCGCGCTTGGCCACATCACGAATGTCGACGCGGGCAGAACGTTTCTCTTGTGGGGCGGAGCGGCGGCCCGGGCGTACTGACATGGCGCGAGTATAGATGGCCTGAGCACGATTACGTGGCAGAATGCAGACCAGGGGAGTGCCCGGAAAACGTTTCTTACGAGGGGTCTGCTGTGCGATACTGCTGCGCGGCTCGACAAAAGCTTGCAATCGCAGGCTCGTTCCCGTCGTCCGAACTCGTCGAGGATACTTGTATGCGTGCTGAAGCTCTTCGTGTCGCCGTTCTGGAAGCCAATCTGGAACTGGTGCGCCGCGGGCTGGTGCTTTACACCTTTGGGAATGCCAGCGGCATCGACCGGAGCAGTGGCATCGTCGCCATCAAGCCGAGCGGGGTTCCGTATGAAGACCTGAAGCCCGCCGACCTGGTGCTGACGGATCTCGAGGGGAACATTCTGGAAGGAAAGCTTCGCCCTTCGTCGGATCTGGGCACGCACCTGCTGCTCTATCGCGCGTTTGAGAGCATTGGCGGCGTGGTGCACACGCACTCCGAGTTTGCGACCGCGTGGGCACAGTCCGGACGTGAGCTCCCGGCCTATGGCACGACGCACGCGGATTATTTTTACGGCCCTGTGCCAATAACGGAAGAGCTGACAGCGGACGAGGTCGCGGGCGACTACGTCGGCAATACGGGCCATGCGATCATCCGTCGCTTTGCTGGCCTCGATCCGCTGGCTATTCCAGCGGTGCTGGTGGCCGGCCACGCACCGTTCTGCTGGGGCCCAACGGCCGGCGATGCGGCGCACAACGCAGTCGTGCTCGAGTCAGTGGCGCGCATGGCGTACTACACTGCCACATTGAACGCCGCCTGCTCCGGAGTGCCGCAGCACCTGCTGGACCGCCACTACTTTCGCAAGCACGGCGCCTCCCGGACCTATGGCCAGACAAGGAGCTGATCCATCCCGCCACTCATGATCTCTGCCTTCCTCTCGCCATTGCTGGCCGCCACCTTCGCCACGCAGTCGCTCGCGCGGCTGAACGCGGTCGACATCCTGGTGATCGCGATCTACTTCGCGATCGTGTTGTTCATCGGCTTCTACCTGAAAGGCTCCTCGAACACGAGCGAGGAGTTCTTCATGGCGGGTCGCGAGATGACCGCCTGGATTGCCGGGCTGAGCTTCGTCTCGGCAAACCTCGGCTCGCTCGAACTGATGGGTTGGGCGGCGGCGTCCTACCAGTACGGCATTCTCGCCACGCACTGGTACTGGATCGGCGCGATTCCGGCGATGCTGTTTCTCGGCATCGTGATGATGCCGTTCTATTACATCTCGAAGACGCACTCCGTCCCCGGCTACCTGCAACTGCGGTACGGCGATGCGACGCGCGCCCTCTCTGCGATCACCTTCGCCGCAATGACGGTGCTGATGAGCGGCATCAACATGTACTCGATGGCGCTGGTGATGAAGGTGGTGCTGGGTTGGGATCTGAACTTCTCGATCTGGGTCAGCTCCATCACGGTCGCCGTCTACGTCATGCTCGGCGGTCTGCGCTCAGCCATCTTCAATGAGGTGCTGCAGTTCATCCTGATCTGGGTAGGCGCGGCGGTCGTGCCGATCCTAGGCCTGATCGAGGTCGGTGGCTGGACCAACCTGCGCCGGCAGATCGCGGTCAACCTGGGCCGCACCGATTACATGCACCTGTGGAGCGGGCTTGGGCACTTCAACACCAACCCCATGGGCGTGCACTGGTCGGGCATCGTCTTCGGTCTCGGCTTCGTGGTCGCGTTCGGCTACTGGACCACCGACTTCCTCGTCGTCCAGCGAGTGCTCGCCGCGGACAACATCCGCTCGGCGCGCATGGCTCCGATCATCGGTGCCGCGTTCAAGATGGCGGTGCCGTTCATCGTCATTCTGCCCGGACTGCTCGCCCTCTCGGTGCTGCCGTTCCATCTGGTGGGCGAAGCGCAGGCCGTGGCCACGCACCAGCACAGCTACAACGAAGTGCTGCCACTGATGCTGGTCCACTACTGCGGTCCTGGGCTGCTCGGACTGGGTGTGACCGCGCTGATCGCAGGCTTCATGTCCGGCATGGCGGGGAACGTCAGCGCCTTCTCGACCGTGTGGACGTACGACATCTATGGGGCGTTCCTGAACAAGCGCGCGAACGATCAGCACTATGTCTGGATGGGTCGCGCGTCCACGCTGGTAGGCGTCCTCGTGTCCATCGGCACGGCGTACCTGGTGCAGCACGCGGCCAGCATCATGGATTATGTACAGGCACTGTTCTCGTTCTTTATCGCGCCGCTGTTCGGCACCGTGATTCTCGGCATGCTGTGGGCACGCGCTACCAAGCAGGGCGGCTTCTGGGGCCTCCTGGCGGGTACCTGCACCTCGATCGGGCTCTTCCTGTGGGTGAAGCACGATCCGTCGGCGCTCCGCTACGTCGCGCTCTCGCCCGATGCGAAGGACATGGCAGAGAACATCTATCGCGCGCTGTGGTCGTGGCTGGTCTGTGTGCTCGTCACGGTCGTGATCAGTCTGCTTACGAAACCACGCCCGATCGGCGAATTGGCCGGACTGGTCTATGGCGCGTCACCGCTGCCCGAAGAGCATGACGAACACTGGTACCAGAAGCCCGTAATCTGGGCGTCGGTCGTGTTCGCTGTGTTCCTCGTGCTCAACATTATCTTCTGGTAAGGGAGAAAGACCCGATGCGAGCCACTCTGTCGATCTGGTTCTTCGCCGGCGTCATGCTGCTGGCCTACGGTGTTGTCATCCTGGCGGCCGGGCTTTGGGAGTTGAGCCACCCACTGCCGAACCCGCCGGCGCTCGCGAATCTGCACGCGCCGATCTGGTGGGGCGTGCTGCTCACTCTTGCCGGCGCGGGGTACACCATGCGCTTCTGGCCGCGTCGCCACTAACGATCAACCCGGTGCTTCCTCTGCGTGGAAGCGCCTCACACCAAGGAGAGTTTTGTCCGCCATGGCACAGCAGTTGACGTTCGGCTTGATCGTCGGCAATCGCGGTTTCTTCCCCGATCACCTGGCCCGCACCGGGCGCGAGACGATGCTCCGCGTGCTGGAAAAGGCCGGCATTCGCGCCATCGCGCTCACCCCGGAGCAGTCGAAGTTCGGCGCGGTCGAGACGCCCACCGAGGCGCGCCACTGCGCGGAACTCTTCCGCAGGCATCAGGACGAGATCGACGGCATCCTGATCACGTTGCCGAACTTCGGTGAGGAGCGCGCGCTTGTCGACGCCATCCGCCACTCCGGGCTGACGGTGCCTGTGCTGGTGCAGGCCACGCCGGACCGCACGGACGACATGAAGATCTCCGACCGCCGCGACAGCTTCTGCGGCAAGATGTCGGCCTGCAACAACCTGACGCAGTACGGCATCCGCTACTCGCTGACCTCGCTGCATACGTCGGCGCCGGAATCGGAGAGCTTCGCGAAGGACCTGGAGTGGTTCTCCAGCGTCTGTCGCGTGGTGCGCGGCTTTAAGAATTTGCGCGTCGGCGCCATCGGCGCACGCCCGGGAGCCTTCAACACGGTGCGCTACTCGGAGAAGCTGCTGGAGCGTGCGGGCATCTCCGTCGAACCGGTTGACCTCTCCGAAATCCTTGGACGTATCGACCGCATGAAGGACAACGACGACGCAGCGCAGGCGAAGCTGCAAGCGATCAAAAATTACGTCTCGACGAACAACATCCCTGAGGTCGCGCTGGTAAAGATGGCGAAGCTCGGCGCCGTCATCGAAGGCTGGATGAAGGAGACTTACTGCACCATCTCCGCTGTGCAGTGCTGGACCGCGATGGAGGAGTACTTCGGCGTGGTGCCTTGCACGGTCATGAGCATGATGAGCGAAAACCTGTTCGCGGCCGCCTGCGAAGTGGATGTCTGCGGCGTGCTTGGCATGCACGCGCTCGCACTGGCCAGCCAGACACCGAGCGCGCTGCTCGACTGGAACAACAACTATGGCAACGATCCGAACAAGTGCGTCTGCTTCCACTGCTCCAACCTGCCGAAGCACTTCTTCGAGGATGTCGTTATGGATTTCCAGGCGATCATCGCCGGCACGGTCGGCAAGGAGAACACCTACGGCACCTGCGTTGGCCGCGTGAAGGCCGGCGCGATGAGCTTTGCCCGCTTCTCGACGGACGACTTCACAGGTCGCATCCGCGGTTACGTGGGCGAAGGCGAGTTCACGCGCGATCCGCTTGAGACCTTCGGCGGCGCGGGTGTAGCGTACATTCCTCGGCTGCAGAAGCTGCTGCACTTCATCTGCGAGCGGGGGTTCGAGCACCACGTTGCGGCGAACTTCTCGAAGACTGCCAACGCTGTCTACGAGGCGTCCGTTCGCTACCTCGGTTGGGACATGTACTACCACAACCAGCCGGAGAGCTAGCCCATGCCGATCGTGGCGGGAGTCGACTTCGGAACCCTGAGTGTGCGCGTCACGCTGCTCGACAGCGAAGCGGGCAGCAGCGGCCGTGCGCGTGGCCGGCTCGGCACTGCAGTCGCCGAGTACCCACTGCACCGGCGGCGCGAGGATCCCGACTACGCCACGCAATCGCACGATGACCAGATGAGTGCCTTGGTGCGCGCCATGCGAGCAGCGCTCGCAGACACCGGCGTGCAGGGAAGCGACGTGGCTGCACTTGCGCTCGATACCACTGGGTCGAGCGTCGTGCCGGTCGACGCGCAGATGCGTCCCCTCGCCGAGTACTACCTCTGGTGCGATCACCGTGCGAAGAAGGAGGCGCAGGAGATCACAGCGCTTGCGCATCGCGAGCGGCTGGCGGCGATTGAGTGGTGCGGCGGTGTCTACTCGCACGAGTGGGGCTTCGCTAAGCTGCTGCACTTTCTGCGGCACAATCCCGACAAGCGCGATGCCTTTGCAAGTGCGTTCGAGCATTGCGACATGGTGGCGGCAACGCTGTGCGGTATCACGGATCCGAAGCAGGTGAAGCGCAGTGCCTGCGCGATGGGTCACAAGTGGATGTGGAATCCGCGCTGGGATGGGCTGCCTCCGCAGAGCTTCCTTTCAAAGCTCGACCCGCTCTTCGATGGCGTGCGTGACAAGCTCGACGGCGAGTACCTGACCTCGGACCACGTCGCCGGCCACCTGAGCGAACACTGGGCGGAGGCGCTAAGCCTGCGCGCCGGCATCCCCGTCCCTGTCGGCGCCTTCGACGCGCACTGGGACGCCATCGGCGCTGGTTGCCGCGAGGGCGACGTCGTGAATGTCGTCGGTACGTCCACCTGCATCATCGCGATGGAGCAGCGCACGGCTCTTGTGCCCGGCGTCTGCGGTGTTGTGCCCGGCAGCGTGCATCCCGCGTACACCGGTGTCGAGGCGGGGCTATCTGCGACAGGCGACATCTTTGAAGCCATCGCGCGCCGTGCAGGCACGGACGTCCGGCAATTGTCACAGGGGCTGGATCAATATCGGGCGGGACAGACTGGTCTGCTGCGCCTGAGCTGGGATAACGGTGACCGCACGGTGCTCGTAAATGCCGAGCTGGGGGGCATCACGCTTGGCTGGAACCTGGTCCACACGGCGCAGGACGAGCTCTTCGCAGCCATCGAGGGCACGGCGTTTCACACGCGCATCATTCTGGAGCGCATGGCCGAGCACGGCGTACCCGTGGAACGCATCATCAACGCAGGCGGCATTCCACAGCAAAATGCGGTGCTGAACCAGGTGTATGCGAACGTGCTGAACAAGCCGGTCCTCGTACCGGACGGCACGCCGACCAGCCTCGGCAGTTGCATCTTCGCCCTGCTGGCTGGTGGAGGCATCCAGTCGATTGAAGAGGGGCAAAAGCTGCTCTGCCTGCCCCACCGGACGTTTCTGCCGCAACCCGAATCGGTCGTTGTCTACGAGGAGCTCTTCCGTCAGTACAGAGCTATTTACTTCGCTCTGGGGAGTCGTGACGCGGCGCCTGTGGCGCTCGGCGCGGTGCTTCCGGAGCTGAAGCGTATCGCTGCAATGGCGCGTAGCTCCTTCGCTTAGCCGTCCCTATTCCGGAACGGGATCGCCGCCACGTCGAACCAGTTCGGGAATGATCTTCGCTTTTTTATCGCTTTTCCCTCTCTCGCCAAACTTGTCCTGCCGATAAGGATGTTGACAGGGGAGAGCCATGGAGCACACCGGTTTACGAGCGCAGGGAAGTCTTTGGATACGTGTTGCTGTCTGGCTGACGCTGCTGATGGTCGCGCTCGGTCCGGCAGTGCGGCAGGCCTTCGGGGAGGCGCACCCGGTGACAAATAAGGTGGTCGTCGCCTCCATCGAAGCGCCGTCATCCGCGATCTCCAGCTCTTTTGACCGCTCGTTCCTGGTGCGTCCGGCAATGACTCCTCTACCCCGCCCGGAGCAGCCAAAGTTTGTTGACCACGCGCTCTACCTTGCAATTGCTGCGTATCGCACCATGGACCTGGTCAGCACCCAACATGCCATCGCTCTCGGTGCCCGCGAGGTCGAGCTGCCCCAGTGGGTGGTGGCCAACACGGCGACATTCGCCGCCTTCGAAGGGCTGGCCACCGCAGGCGAGGTGGGCGCGTCGGTCTGGCTCATCCATCGTCATCACCGCCGCCTGGCCCGCACAGTCAACATGGTCAGTATCAGCCTGGGCACCAACACGGTGCTGCACAACTACCACCAGAGCCTCTGGTCACCGGTCACAGGCGGACGCTGACACGAGCGGACCCCGCTCGAGACCTAACGGAAGAGCAGCGGCGCGAACTGGATGAGGTTCTTCCGCCAAACCATCCAGGTATGGCGCCCTGGTGTCTCGATCGCCGTCACCGGGACCTGCTTCTGCCTGAGCCACGCTACCAGTGCGCGATTGGGCGTGATCAGGTGATCATCCACGCCGCAAGCGACCCAGAGTAGCTTCAGTTGATCCTTTTGTTGTGCGAGTTGCGGGAACGCCTGGTCGTAGTTCATCTCCTGCACTGCGGAGGAGAAGGCGCCCACATATGCGAACTGGTCGAGGTGATCCAATCCGGTGAGCACGCTCTCGCCACCGCCCATCGAGAGCCCCGCGATCGCGTGCTCTGTTCGGTCGGGTGAGATCGAGTAGGCGCCCTCGACCATCGGCTTCACTTCATTCAGCAGAATCTGCGTGTAGCGCGAGAAGTTCCGGTCGATCAACGTCCGATCGCTCCACGCCGTCCAGCGGCGCTCGATGACCTCCATCGTGCCGTAGCCGAGAGGCATCACCACGATCATCGGCTTCGCCTTGCCCTGCGCGATCAGGTTGTCAAGGATGACGTTCGCGCGACCGACGGCGGTCCAGCCGCTTGCATCGTCGCTGTAACCATGCAGCAGGTAGAGGACGGGGTACTTCGTCGCGGGGTTGTACTGCGGCGGCGTGTAGACGTACACATCGCTCTGCCGGCCGAGGATCTCCGAGCGATAGAACTGGTGATGCAGGGTACCGTGCGGCACATCCTGCGTGTCCCAATCCTGCGGCGTCGGTCCGGGAACCTCGATCATGTTCTGCAGGCTGATCAGGTTCGTTTTTACTGACACGCTTCCCGGGTCGAGGAACGGGATGCGATCGATCAGAAAGCTGTAGCCGTAAACCTCGGGATCCAGGGGCTTCGTGGTGAGGCTCCAGCTTCCGTCGGCGGCGCGCGTCATGGACTGTGGGTCCGCGCCTTCCAGATTCAGCTGGACAGTGGTGGCTTGGATCGGGGGCAGACGAAATGTGATCGTTCGGTCGGGATTGACGGTCGGACCAGGGGCGGTGACCGGCTGGGTTTGCGCCGTAGGCGCAGGGGGGATCGTCACCTTCTGGGGCGGGGTGTGGTGATTGCGCATGGTCGGCTGGGCAGTGAGTGGGAAGGTGCTGAGCGAAACGAAAACCAGCAGGGTTGAGGAGAGGACGCGCAGAGGGTTCCGCATATGGCCCAACAGTCTACCCCGGAGCCCCATTTCATCTCGCAAGCCAGCAACCAAGAGACGCGCGCGCTCGTCCCGCAAAACTACTTCTTGGCAGGTGCCTGCGAGTGCGCGGGGGCCGCCGTCGTTCCGTCGAGGACGGAATGGCCGGTCGCATGGCGACCGATGAGCACGAAGAGCGAGATCGACGTGAACATGAAGATAATGGCCGCCCAGGTCGTCAGGCGCGTCAACAGGTTTGCAGCGCCACGCGGCCCGAAGGCTGTCTGCGATCCCTGGCCGCCGAAGGCACCGGCCAGATCAGCACTCTTGCCCTGCTGCAGCAGGACGACGCCGATGAGAAAAACACAGACAATGACGTGAATGATGGTGAGAAGGATGATCATGCGACTGCTTTCTACTGAGGTCTGAGGAGGACCGATTGGTGCGGAAGGGGGGACTTGAACCCCCATTTCAGTTGCTAAGTTCTAGCAGCCACTCGCAAGCACTAGTCAGGAGTACTCCACTTTGCCACCATTTTACAGAGAATCGTCCACGGATCGTCCAGAGTTTGAAAACGGGAATCGAGACTCCGGTTTTCATGTGACGATGACGCTCTCCTGTTGCTTCGCTTGGTTCCAGGAGATAGGGTTTGCCGGATGCTAGTGCATTCCCTAGGTCTTCCGTCCCGAAACGGACATACAGTCGTCTCAGCGCGGCGCTCCGCGTTCGAGGTGACTCATGAAGAATCTGCGTCTTGCCTTCTGCGTGGCCATGGTGGCCGCGCCCATGTTTCTCTTGCACTCTGGCACCCGCGCCGCTTCACTAATCGGCCCACCAGGATCGCCACAGCCCCCGTGCTGCAAGGTGACGCGTGACGCCGGCACAGTTCAGCTACCCGCTCATCGCGCTCGGTGAGCTTACCCTACTGCTTCAGGCGCGGTCGTCCACTGGTCCTGTAGCGACCGCGCTGCGTGTCTGGCTCGCCGGCCAGCTTCTCTGCTTCGCCGTGCTTGAGCCCGCTTTCTTGTTTCATCTTCCGATATACGCGGCGGTCTACTCCGCGGCCTCCGTGGCCAGCTTCTTGCTAGACCTAATCGTCCTGTCTACGGTGCTCCGCCAGCAACTACCAGCACGCGAAGGCCTAAGGGCTCTGGCGATCTCGGCATTGGTGGCCATCACCTTGGGCCTCACCCTGTTCGGGATTGCGCGGGAGGCGACGGGGGTCTCCTGGCTGGTCACTGAGCAGCTCCTGCAATACCTGCGGACTGCTGCGCTCATCGTTATAGCTGTGCGCGGGCGGCGCTCGCCCGAGGCATGGCCGAGCCAGATCGCTTGGGCATGGCTGGCACTCGCCGGCTACGCCTTTCTTGATGCGGTCATGATTCGTATTCAAATCGCCATTGCACATACGGGCGGCCCGCTGGATGTCCTCGGCGCGAGCGCTGCCCTGTTTGAAGTGTTTGCCTTCCGCCAGTCTCTGAAGGCAGTTGCGCGGTCGGAGTCTAGCCAGCTTGTTGCAGTGCTGGCAAAGGCGTGAGAGGGAACCATGGGTCTTGCTATCTTCGCCGCGTTCGTAGGCGTTCTTCCCGTATTGGCAGTGCATGTCATTCGCGACATGATTCGAGCGCGCAAGCCCTTTCACGACCTCGTAGCAGACTTCCATGCCGTCCCGGGCGCTTGGTCGCAGGTCGCTGCTGGGCTGTCCGGCGGTGACCTGAAGACCATCTGGCACAACATGGACGTGACTCGAGTGGCCGCCCGTCGCCTCCTGCGGGTAGCCGATCGGTGCAGCGACCCGCAGGATGCCGAGGAAATACGTGGCACTTACCGTAACTGGTTACTAAACCGTTGGAAGCTGTATTTGTCACTCCCCCTTGCTGTGACTGGTTTATTCTTGGCAAGAATAGTGACTTCCCCCACCGTTGACCTCACTGAGCCGACGGCAAGGCTTCATGGCGAGGACGTACTTTTCTTGAGGGACATGACAGAAGTGATTGAGCCCGGCTACATCGACCGCTTCGACGCGCGGTTTCTGTGATGGTTCTTGAACTGGATCCAGCAAAGCTGCTTCAGGATCTGCTGGAACAGAAGCGAGCTATCGATAGCCGCATTGCCGAGGTGCGTCGCGTCCTGAGCCAGCCGTTGCCGTTAGATGGCGTTGTCCAAGGCAAGCCGAGCGGCCGATCCAGCGGCTACAAGGTGCTGGATGGTATCCGGCTTGTGACTGAGGACGGCGCTCTCAAGATGACTCCCAATGACCTGGTCCAGACCCTGCTGGACCGTGGCCTCGTGGCCGGCAAGAGCTTTTCTCATGCCAAGGCCAACGTCATGCGCAGTATCGCGCTCTCGAAGGGTGCTGCCGAGATCGTTGACGGGATGGTGCACTACTATCCGACACGGAAGTCACGGGTGGGGAAGAATCACTTCAGCTAGTTCGCACTAGTGAGTACTAGCGAATTCCCATTGCATCGCTGCACCGTTTCCGCTACATTCCTGTTGCACCCCCTAAATTAGTCCCTGCCTGTGACATCACGGTTTCGAGGACCGATTCCTCCGACCTCCAGATATGTCCAAAGACACTCGTGTCCTCAATGTGACCCGCGGCTTCCACCTGCGCTTCAACCAGGCATGCCGCGCCGTGGAAAATTGCGCCTGCGAATGGGTCGAAGTGGGCGTGTCCGTCCGAAGCCTGACGCTGCAGGAGTCGATCGCGGCCCGGGCCAAGCAGGCGGCGAACCGCGAACCGCTGCCGTTCTCCGAGCTGCCAAACCTGCGCTACGAGCCACAGGCACGCGGCGAGCGGGCGTACTGGGAGAGCCGTGTCCTGTCTTATGAGGCCGCAATCTTCGCTCAGGACGTTGTGCGCGCCCAATGACGCCCTGCAGTTTAGACGATCTTGCCCAGCTCATCACGGCGGGTCAGGAGAGCGCAAAAGAGCGCTTCGCTGAACTGAAGAGGGACTTCGAAGCGAAGCACCAGGAGAACCAAAAAAGACGGCACGAGCTGCGCGATGACCTGCAGACGGTTCGCGACGAGGTCTATGAGCGCTGCAACAAGCTTGCGGATCGAGTCATGCGGCTCGAGACGACTAACAGTTCGATCGTTGGCAGCGACAACTCAGGGGCTTCGGGCTTGCTACATGAACTCAATCGGAAGGTCGATGCACTTCGCAAGCTCGTCTTCATGGCTCTGGGCATCTGCGTCTTCCTTGCGTTCGTCGTGCCCGTGATCGTGACCGTCGTGCTGTTCATGCTGAAGCACTGAGGAGTGAACATGGACCCGAATGAGCTTTGGGCACTGTGCCTCTGGCGGGAAGCGCGCGGCGAAGGCGTCGAAGGCATGCGCGCCGTTGCATGGATCATCTGGAACCGCTCGCGCCATTGGGGCAAGACATTGCCAGAAGTGATCATGGGGCGGAACCAGTTCACGAGCATGTCGGTCGAGAAGAACCCGCCGAACCCTGAGCAGGATGATCTCCAGATGGCCGAAGCGCGGCAGATCGTCAAGGACATCGTCACGCACGCGGACACGATTGATCCGACGAAGGGTGCGCTCTACTACGCGAACCTCGCTTCCGTGAGAGCGGCGAACCTGAAGGCCAAGATGCCGGCAGATGCGGGCTGGTTTTTCCAGGCCATCGTGCATGGGCCCGACCATCCACAGCTTGCCGTCATCGGCGAGCACACCTTCTTCGCCTAGGAGGCGACCATGAGCGTACTGGACACGATCGCATCGGCGGCCGGTGCCGCGTCGAACCCGATCTCGGCGATCGCCACTGTGGTGGAAAAGGCGTTGAGCTTCATCCCTAACCCGGCAGACAAGCTCGCACTCGAGACACACGCCCTGGATGTGCAGGCGGATCTCCGCAAGGCCGAGCTAGAGGCTGAAGCGCGAGAGATCGAGTCGAACAAGGGCGCGCAGAGCGACCATTATCTTGGCACGGCGCGCGCCGGATTCTGCTGGGTGCTCATAGGCATCACGGCGTGGAACTATGCGGGAGTGTTTATCGCAAACTCACTCTTCAAGGCCCACATGGCATATGTCGAAGTGCCGTTCTCGATTCTTTCGATCTTCGCCACGATCATGCTCGGGTGTATCGGCGTACCGGCCGGAATCGAAGCCGTGAAGCAGATTCTTGCCATGCCTGGCGAGTCGTCAGTGAAGCTTCCGGGCCTGAGCGCAAGCAACAAGAGCTAAGGAGGCGTCATGCTCTACGCAGTCGCGATATTCGTAGGGCTCATCGTTGGCCTCGCCTTGGAAGCGCGCTTTGACCTGATCGGCACAGCGAAGAAGGACACGCTGCAGGCATACGAGCGGGCTTCGCAGATGTGGCTCGAGACCAATCGGCGCGTCTCGAAGGTCGAAGACGTCATCAGGGGCAAGTGAGCACCTATGTTCGCTGGGATGTGGTTGTTGTCCTGGTGCTGATGGGCGTGATCTTCGGGTTCGAGATGCTGGGCGTTTTCGACTCGGAGTACATCACGCTGACACGCATCCTGAAGTCATACGTGCCGATCCCACTGCGGATCATGGTGCTGGCGTGGCTGTGCTGGCACTTCGCTGCGTCCGACATCGTCAGAGCTATTCAGACCGGAAAGCCGATTCAGTAGCGACGTCCCGACAAGGGCAGAGGGAGGCGTGGAGCCAGAGCGAGGCGGGCTGAGCAATCGGCCCACTTCAATGTGCACACGCAGGAAGCAGGGAACAAGATGCCATCCGGACGACCGACGATGTACACAGATGAGTTGGCGGACGCAATCTTGGCTGAGCTTGCGACGAGCAGCGCGGGGCTGAATTCAATCTGCGCTCGCGAAGACTTTCCGCATCCGGCGACTGTGTATCGGTGGGTTCTGGATCGCCCTGGCTTTTGCGAGAAATACACGCGCGCGAAAGAGCATCAGACGACTGTTCTCGAGGAAGAGATACTGCAAATTGCTGATAACACACAGCTTGGAGAAGTAGTCACGCTGAAGGCAGACGGCACAGAAGAGCGCAAGATGGCCGACATGCTGGAGCACCGCAAGCTGAAGATCGAGTCGCGCAAGTGGCTGATGGGCAAGCTCAGGCCGAAGAAGTATGGCGACCGGCAGGCGATTGAGGTCAGCGGCGAACTGGCGTTGGCCGAGCGGATCAGCAAGGCGCGCCAGCGAGTGCCGGATTCGCATGAGAATTCGTAGGGTGGCCGCGAATCGGATAGATGATTCGACGCCGAAACATATAGGCGCCCGCGCTTGCCATACGAATTGACCCCTGAAGACGAGCTGGTTGCAGACATCGCCGGGTTCAGCGCGGACCCGTTAGGCCATGTGCGGTACGTGTTCCCATGGCTTGAGCACGGCGAGCTGCTGACATCGGCCGGGCCGCGATGCTGGCAAGAGAAGACGCTGACAGACATCCGGGATCACTTGCAGGGGTCGCAGCGATTCCAGCCGCTGCAGCTGGCAATCAGTTCCGGCCACGGTATCGGCAAGTCGGCCCTGATCGGGCAGGTCATCCATTGGGCGATGAGCACCTGTGAAGACTGCCGCGTGGTGCTGACAGCGAACACGGAGACGCAGCTTCGCACGAAGACCTGGCCCGAAGTCTCGAAGTGGTTCCGCATGTCCATCAACAGCCACTGGTGGAACGTGACCGCGACGTCGATCCAGGTGAAAGAGCGCACGCACGAGCGGTTATGGCGTGCGGATGCGATCCCCTGGAGCGAGCAGAACACAGAAGCGTTCGCCGGACTACACAATGCCGGGAAGCGCATTCTGGTGATCTACGACGAAGCATCGGCGATTGCGGACCGCATCTGGGAAGTGACCGAAGGCGCGCTGACCGATGAGCGCACCGAGATTATCTGGCTGGCGTTCGGCAACCCGACGAAGAACACAGGCCGCTTCCGTGAGTGCTTTGGCCGGTACAAGCATCGCTGGATCTCCCGCCAGATCGACTCACGCACAGTCGATGGCACGAACAAAGAGCAGCTGGAGAAATGGGTCCACGATTACGGAGAAGATTCCGACTTTGTGCGCGTCCGCGTTCGCGGTGAGTTTCCCCGGGCGGGCTCGACGCAGTTCATCGCTGGTGACGTTGTGGCCGAGGCAAGAAAGCGCCAAGCGCTGCAGGTGGACGGGCAGTGGAAGATCCTGAGCGTGGACGTCGCCAGATTCGGTGACGACCAGACGGTGATCGGACTGAGGCAAGGCGACTCGCTCAAGGTGCTCGAAAAGCTGCGCGGGCAGGACACCGTTCAAGTGGCGATGCGCGTGTCGCAGCACATCAAGACGGAAACGCCGCGCGTGACAGTGATCGACGGCGATGGCATCGGTGCGGGCGTTGTGGATTACGTCCGCCATCACATGGGCGCCTGGTTCAAAGCGCATGCTCCCTGCCGGCTCATGGAGTTTCACGGTGGTGGAACGCCGCGGGATGGCGACATGTACTTCAACCAGCGCGCGGAGTGCTGGGGCAAGATGCGTGACTGGCTCGAGACAGGCTCCATCCCGGATGACCCGGAGCTTGAGTCCGACCTGACCGGCCCGGAGTACTTCTTCTCGAGCAAGAACCAGATTCAGCTTGAGAAGAAAGAGGACATGAAGAAGCGCGGGCTGTCGTCTCCGGACCTGGGCGACATGCTCGCGATGAGCTTCGCCGCAGTGCCGACACCAGCGACGCGGGACGAGCGCCTGGCCGAAGAGATTGCGAACACGGCAGACCCCTTGGAGAGACACATCAAGCGGCTGCGCGAGACGGAGCGGCGCCAGAAGAGCGGAGCACCGTTGCAGTACTGGGAGTGAGACGACGATGACGTGGCCTATGGCTTTGCTCGTGCTTGTGTTGGTGGCGATCATCGCCTATCTCGGCTGGAAGCTGATGGAGGCCGAGAAGCGTGCCGAGCGCGCAAGCGCTGCACTCACGCAGGCCTTTGCGGAGGGTGCGCTCTACAAAGAGCAGCGTGACTCGGCGGAGTCGTCCTTGGTGGAATCCCGCGAGTCACGGCAGCGCCTCGCAGCGACGCACGAAGAGTATGTGCGGGCCCATCCGGCTCGCAAGCCTGCATTGCCGACCGCTCCTCTCGATTGGGAGCAGGCACAGAGCACTGCATTGAATGAATTCACGGAGGCAGCCAATGGCGTTTAGGGACAGTGCCGGCAACGGCTTCACGAACCACTCGGACATGAAGCGCTCCGAGATGAAGATGAAGGCCAAGGCTCCGGCGCAGAAGCCTGCCGTAGCCGATGACGAAGGCGCCGAGCAGGACGGTGCCGCGATGGCCCAGCAGCACGGCCCCGCAGCGTCCATTGACATTCAGCACGGCCAGACGCACACGGTGCACGTGACGCATCCGGACGGCCACACGCATGAGTCGCAGCACGCCTCGGCGGCGGCGGCACACAAATACGCAGCTGACTGCGCAGGCGGCGGCATGGAGGCGATGTAGGTAGTGACGACTCCCCCCGTAGCCCAGCAGCCCGAAGAAGAGCAGGGTCCGACGCTGACCCCGCTTGTCTTGCCCGAGGGTCACGTGCTGGGCCAGTACGCCTCGTTCAACGTCTCACCGTCACCGATGTATGGACCCGACGAACTGGGCGATTACAAGGGCGCTATCGATGATCTGGACGAGACGGTCACGCGTGCTGATTCCGCCGGCCGGACATACGAGGTCATGCAGGCGTGGGAGGCACGGCAGTTCGCGGAGAATCGCCAGTTCCTGATCGCCGGGCGTGGCGGATGGTCGCTCTACGGCGCGATGAATGGCAGCCGGGCTTCCGGTGGAGAGATCTTTCAGACGCAGAACGCGGGCAAGCTGTTCTCGTGCAACGTGTACGGCGCGCGGCAGGACAAGATCGTCGCTGCGCTGTCACGCGAGGTCCCTGGATTCACCTTTGTGCCGAAGCGCGACAAAGACCCGATGGATCAGACTGCTGCCGATGAGGCGAAGCGGTACCTCTCCGTCTGGATGCAGGAAGCCGGGATCAAGAACGTCGTCGGCAAGACGGCCGCGCTGTTCTACACCGATGACCGTGTCGTGCTGTACACGCGCTCGGTGGCCGATCAGCAGGCGTGGGGTACGGAGTCTCCCGACCAGCACGACGCATTCGGCGAAGCATCCGCAGACGGTGTAACACCCGAGACTGAGATGCAGGCGCAGACTTCTGGCACGGAATTGCCAGCCGTGCGTGAGCTGACAAGCGCGTTCGGCAAGCTCGAAGCCAAAGTGCCGCTGATGGCGGACAGCCTGAGCGAGATGGGCTGGGTGCAGATCGAGACGGAGCAAAACGTCAACACACTGCGCGAGCGCTACGCCTGGATCGAAGACAAGATCACCGCCGGCGGCAAGAACGGCAAGGAAGACATCGACCGGCAGGCGCGGATCAACGTCAGGCTGTGCGTTCAGAGCACGCAAACCTCAGGCGAGTCGTGGCAGCAGGACACCACCGAGACGCTGCGCTGGTATCGACCGAGTCAGTATCGTGCGATCAAGAACGCGGAGACACGCAAGCTGTTTCGCGAGACGTTTCCAGATGGATTACATGTGGTTCGCGTCGGCGGGGAACTGGCGGTTGTCTGGAACGAGTCGATGGACAAGCACATCCGGGTCTTGCATCCGCGGCATGGCTCAGGCCAGAACCGCCGCGCCATCGGGTCGAACTACCTGCCGCTGCAGAAAGTCTTGAACGCCAACATCAGCCTCGTGGATCGCTACTTCCGCTCAGCGGTGCCGCGGCGGTTTGCGATGGAAGGCCCGCTGGACGTGCAGGCCATGAATCAGCAGCAGAACGACCCGGCACGCGTGACGCCGGTGGCTGGCGACTCGATTCCGAGTGGTTTGGGCCTCGACGGCATTACGGCGATCGAGAAGACGCCGACGCCGAACGCCACGATGATCCAATTCGTGCAGTGGCTGATCGAAGGCGCGCCCGAGGTGATGGATGGCGCTTCTCCGGCAATCTTCGGCACGGGTGAGAGCGAGCCGCAACCCATCAAGGACGAGGCTGAAAGGATCGCTGGGAGTGAGTGAGGCCACGCAGAAGTTGACGGAGTTGCGCACGTCCACTCGCGATCGCGTCCAGCGCACCCGCGCATCTGCCTCGGCCAGTTCGTAGGCTGCCACTGTCCCAAAGACCTCCACCCTGACCGGCAAAACTGTTCGCATGGCAAAAGCCCTCAGGGCACCCTCGCTAGCGCTGTGGTGATAGAGCGCAACCAACTTGCGCAGCCTCACTGGTTCGCTCGCAACGGGCTCGACTCAAGCATCTCGTCCATCAGCGCCTTTTTCTCTTTGCCGAGGCGTACGCGCGCCATCTTGGCCTGATTGGCTTCCTCGGCCTCGCGGATCAGCAGCCAGTGGTGAGGGCAGTAACTGCTGCCCGGCGTGGTGACCTTGTTGCAGGTCCATCCGCGCTCGAAGTGAATGCATCCTGTCGGTCGGTTCTTTTTCTGCTCGCTCATCATGCCCCCGCCGCCACACTCTTGCGATCACCCTGTGGTGTTGCCATCTGCCCAGCCCAGCGCTTCCAGCAGTTGCACCGCGCCACGACGCGCCTGCCCTCCTGCATCACCCAGGTCCAGCCATCCATGCGCACGCTGTGCTTCTGGCACTCGCATTCCGGATCTGGCCGGAACTTCGTCTTCGCTGCCTCTGTCTTCGCCATGGCCTCAAGCTCCTCCGCGACTTCGCTGGGATGGGGAAAGAATCTCTGGCCCGGCCGAATGCGCAACGCCAGCAGGATCGTTCTCAGCGCCGGTAGCCCATGGATCGCCGCCAGCCGCTCCAGGTCGAACTCGAAGCCCTCCACCGTCTCCGGTGAAAAGTTCTGGCTCGGGTAGTAAGCCCACATCTGCTGCATCAGCGCCTCGAATTGAGCGAGATTCGCGTCGGCGAGCTGCTGCCTGTCGCGACGCTGCGAGAGCGCTGTTGACGCGTCCGGCTGCCCCAATGCCAGTCGCGTTGCTACTGCTGCTGCCTTCGCTCTTTCCATCGCGTCCCCCTCGCTGCCACTCCGCTGCGTCGTCGTCGTACCGCCCCTGCCGCAGCCACGTTGCCGGGTGCGGCGTGAATGCCCCTTCCATGCCGGCCGGGGAGCGAGCGTAGGCCTGGACACGGCGGAATAGCCACTCCTGCGCCTCGCGAGCTGACAGCGACCGCGCTGCCTGGATGCGCTTCAACGCAGCAGCCATGGCCTTCATCGCCGCCTGCTTGCCCACTTTGCGCGGATAGGCCTGGTAGATCGCCTCCGAGGCCGCATCCCCGACGGGTCGGGGTGAGGAAGCTTTAGCTTCCGATACTTGCTTTACTGTCTCTGTAACTGTCTGTGTCTGTGTGTCGGCTTGGCGTTGCGGTGACCGTTCGCTCTCTAGTCGCGGACCGTCACGGTGACTGTGCGGTGACCGCTCGGTGACCGATGGGTCAGCGTCATCATCCCGACGCCGATTTGTGCTCTTTGCTGCATCGCGCCGCGCCTCGAAGACGCGCTTCGCTTCAGACCATTCATCGAACAACACTCCATTGCGGTGCTGCCCTTCCACGATCGGGAAGTGGCGCAGGATGGTGCGGCTGAACTCACTCCAAAGCGAGCCGAGACCGCTGAGTGCTGCTAACTCGTCCTCATCGATCGGAAGGAAGCAATCATCCGACTGCCACTGCGCGGCCAGCAGGTAGAGATAGCCGGAGCGAGCGGTCGGGTGCATCGCCTGCACATAGCGAGATCCCATGAAGCGATCGATATGGAACGGCATCCAGCGTTGCCACTTAGCAGGCACTGTCGGGTAACTCCAAAGGAAAAGCACTGCAGGAAAAAGACGGGGGCGGCTGTTTTTCTTTGTGTCCCACCCCCGGTTCAGAGAGAGCGTTTAGGCTGCGGGAGCCTGTCCGTTAACTTCGGGCTGAACAGTGGTCAGAGCACCGGTGATCTGGTCGGACATCGCCTTGACCTTGGCATCGACGGTGCTGAAGTCCACAGCCGGATTGTTGGCCTTGAGAGCGGCGACTTCATCCTTCAGGCTCTTCACGCTGCCATCCAGGCCGGTCAGCGTGGTCACGGCGGTGGCGACGTTGGTGTTGAGGGTTTCAAGGTCAGCGGCAAACTGTTCCTGGGTCACTGCATTGGTGGACATGAATCGCTCCAGTAATTCGTGGTTGGTGTTTTGTTTACGAAGAACCTCATGCAGCAGGCCCTCCAGCTTTTCGAAAGACTCTTTGTGCTCCCACATACCTAGCCCTCCGACTCGAAGCGCATGTTGCCCGCGAATGGCCGGCCGCTGCCGTAGCTCTGCCGCGGCATGTCGAACAGCACGCGCCGATGCAATGCGCCCTTCATCTCTCCGCGCGTGAACCCGAGGCAGCTACAATAGAGCAGGCGATCCGAGAATGGAAACGCATCAGACTGGATCAGCACGTAACCGCATGGGTTATCGATGTGGACGATGATGCCCGGCAGGGAAGTGCCACCCTTTGCGAGCCAGTCGCGGAAGGCCTCCCGGCTCGGCACGGGAGTAGGAAGAGCGCTCATGGAATCACTCCCTCACTGCCGATCATGTCGGCCAAATGATCCATGTACTCATCGCCCGCGTCGTAGCGCACAGGGTCGATCTCCAGTGGCCCTACCGGCCCCATGATCGGGATCATCCAAACAGTCGGCGGAAGCCCGCGAGCCTGGATGAACTGCTCAATCTCTCCGTCAAACTTCACGACCTCGGCCTCGATCTGCTCGATCAGTGCCTCATTGCGTGGCACCCGCTCGTAGACGTGGCGCATGCCCTCAGGCAACCGGGGATCGTAGCCGTAGAAGTCGCACCACTGCCGTTCCGTGCAGGCCAGCTCCCACTGCATCTGGAAGATGTATTCGTCGGGGATCTCCTTCGAGTCCATCCACTGCAGCAGAGTCTCGGTCTTCGGGCACTTGATCTCGAGAATGCCGTCATCACCGACCAGGCCATCCGGTGAAGCACCGGCAAAGTCGAGCGTCGGGTGCAGCACAAACCCGACTGGCTCGACCAGAGTCTTAACGGCAAGCTCGTAGAAGCTGCGAGCCTCTTCCTCGGTATCGCTGCCGTGCTGCATGTAGGGCGACACGTAGTGGTCAGCCGATCGGCCGGAAAGGCGTTCCGCGACCAGTTCCAGCTTGTAGCCGCGGCGCTTGGCAGACTCACTGCCTGACTCGCCAGACTTGCTCTTGCGCGATGTGTAACTCATCACGTCGCAAATCCGCGAGGCAGTGATTCTGCCGACCCGATTTTTGATCCACGCGTCGGACTGCTGGGCACCGTAAAGTTCTCTCACTCGGCACCGCCTGTAGCCTGGGTGATGACGTCGCAGATCATCCCCTTGACGCGCATCGCGTCGTTTGGTCGGCCTTCGTCGTCGATATCTTCGTGGCTGTCCGCCCACACCCATACGCGCTGCAGCGCCTCGAGCATGTCCGGCGCGGCGGCGATTAAGCGAGCGTTCGCGAACGCGGTGAGAGTTTCCCCGTAAGTGACCGCCGCTATCGTCCGTAGGTCGAAGCGACTATCGCCGGTGGCCCGCTTGATATACGCGCCTTCGCTGCCCGCCTCGAATGAGCGCCAAGGACCCGGCGTATGCGGCGTCTGCTCACGCATGCTTGGCCCCCTTCAACTGCCGATAGCGCTCATCCTTCGCCTTGAGGAACTTCGCCATGGCAGAACGGTCGCCAAGCGAGCTGGCCTTGTCTGCCGCCTCTAGGTAACGCCTCTTCAGCTCATCCACATCCGCGGCGGAAGCGATCGCATCGAGCCATGAAACCTCAGCGTCCTCCGGCATCGCTGTGCCGGGCGCAGCCTCTGTTGCCTTGCCGTCGTCATCCTGGTCCGAAGCCGCGAGCCCCGTTGCCGCGAGCAGTGTGTAGCGCTCCAGATAGCTCTTCGCGCTGCCGCGCGCTTGGATCGCATTGCGCCCCGGCCCCGTATCGGGCGCGGCGCCCATGCTCACCTGCTCCCAGTGCCCTTGCGTGTGGCGGATGGTGCAGGTGACCTCCATCCAGTCCTTTTCATCACGGGACAGCTTCCACGAATGACTGAGGCCATGCTTCGCAAGCATCGGGGAGACGGCCTTGACCACGCCGAACAAGTCGGCATACTTCTTGCCCTTGAGTGGGCCATCTGTCACGGTGACATTCTTCAGAACTGCCACGGCCTCAGACTTGAACGCGCTGAAGGCCACGTTGAATGCCTTGCGGGCCTCGTTCGCCTCCCAGCGCTCCTGAATCTCCAGCAGCTTGGACAGCTTGTCCACATCCGCGCCTTGCTGCACGGCGAGCTGCAGCACTTCCATGGGCCGAATCTCGGCAGGCTGTGCCACCACGATCTCTGTGTTGCTCACTGAACACCCCCGTAGTGCGCGCACAGCATGAAGAAGAAGAGAAGCGCCACGGCCAAGCCCATGCCGGCCAGCACCAGGTCCACAAGCTCAATGCGGTGCGCATTGTTGTCGCCGGCTGGGACCAGGTGGCAGGGCTCTTCACCGTCCCAGCGGTGCAGCGCAAAGCAGTTGGGGTCTGCGCAGAGGCACTGTTTGTGCAGCTTGCAGTAGGTGGCGGCGACGCCTTCGCAGTAGGTGCAGACGGCGATGCTCATTCGGCACCGCTCTTCAGGACTGCGAAGTCTGCCTCGGGGTTAAACCAATCGTCTTTGACGATGTGGCCGATTGCTTCGATCCGGCCCCACTCGTCTTCCTTGCGCACCCGGATTGTTTTCCCGGCCAGCTCGTCCCATGTCGTGACGCCCGCAACTTCCAGGCAACGCCAGATGAAGTGGCCAGCTACGCTCTGCAGCGTGTGGTGAGTGAACGTCTTGGGTAGGTAGAGACAGTAACCGCCGAAGCCCTGTCCGGCGCCGCCGTAATTCAAGTGAAGCCACGCGGAAAGCAGACCATGGGAATCTGCGGTCAGCGAAGCACTTACGATGATTGCGTTTTTGATCACGCTCACTGGATCACTCCCTTCACGGTGGGCCCTTCGAGTACTTCCGCGACCCAGATGGGCGGATCGTCATCGCCATCCACGTAGCCCTTGCCGCACAACTTCTCGGCAACGTCACGCAGGCTGCCGTCCAACAAGCGGAGATCGGCTGCATCGACCAGAGGGAGAACGCCGGAGCGCTCCAGGCACCACTTCGGGCTGGGCACGTCAGACTCGACATCCCAGATGCACACGAAGACAGCCAACATGCGGAGCAGTGCCTGCTCTTCCTTGCTGGCGTGGCGATACACCCAGTCCGAAAGGCAGCGCTGGGAGCAACAGACGAGCCTGCCCTTCGCCGGGACCAGGTCACCAATGCACTTGCGATCCATGGTGACGGGGTGCTCGGAGTACCACATCTCGTTCTCGCGATCGAAGACCAACTCCAGATCGCATTGGTCGCAACGGTTGCGACGCTCTTCAGGCAAGCGGTCGCGGCGGTTGAATTCGGCAATGGCGCCGACGGGGATGTTCATCGCGCACCACCGACGATGACGGCCACACACTTCGCCCGAATCTCGGACTCAAGCTTCTGCGCAGCTACCTGCAGCGTGTACTTGCGCGTCACCGCGGACTCATAGGTGTGGTGGGTGCTCGAATCCTTGCCGAGCAGCGTGTCGAACAGCACGTACGGCGCGCCAGGCGCGGCGGGCTCGCGGACCTCGTAGCGCTCGCTCACAGGCACCCCCGAAGAACCAGGCCGCCGAGGATCTGCAGGACCAGCCACGCGGCGTAGAGGCGGCTGCGCAGGGTGCGTGGAGTGGAGCGCGGTGCGAACCGGATGTGGATCGCGGAGTAGGGCTGGGTTGCCATATCGGGTCTTCCTCTCGGAGGAGAGCCCCCTGTAACAGGTGGGGAGATTTAGGAACAACCCGATAGTCCCACTAGTGAGTACCTGTGTCAACTGGTAAGTTATGGTAGAGTGCACTAGTGAATAAAAGGTGGTGGTGACATGGGAAAGCAGAAGATGATGAAGCTGCCAGAAGCAGCTGAGTACCTAAACATCAGCAAGTCCAAGCTTTACGAAATGGTGAACGAAGCGCGGGTACCAGCCTTTAAGGTCGGCAGCCACTGGCGCTTCAATCCAGAAGAACTTGCGGATTTCGCGAAGTCCGGTGTAACGTCTGCCAAGAGTCAGACAGCGGGTGAAAGCGTTGAGCAAGGGCGAGCGGTATAAGCAAGGAACGCTGGAAAAGGTGAAGCTGAAAGCCGGATGGTGCTGGTTTCTCCGCTACACGGTAGTCACTAGTGAACGCACTAGTCGTCCCAGAGAGCGCATTGGTCTTGTCTCGGAGTTTAGGAACCGGACAGAGCTCAACCGCGCTGCTGACGTGGTCCGGCGTCGGATCAACCAGCCCGGGGAGGGTAGCCGGTCCTTCGGGGAGGTGATCGAGCGTTATATCGCGTCAGCCAAACTGCCAGAGCAGCACTCGACGCGGCGTGGCTACCTGTCGATGATCAACTGCCACATCCGGCCGCGGTGGGGCAAGGTGGCTCTGGAAGACGTGCATGCCGAGCCCGTGGATACCTGGCTGCTGGCTTTGCCGGTCGGGAACAAGCGCAAGGGGCACATCCTGAACGTGATGCGGCTTCTATTCGTGCATGCCAAGTACATCCGTTGGTATGTCGGCGAGAACCCGATGCGGGACTTCAAGATCGTGGGCGGGACGAAGCGCGCGAAGTCCCCGGGGACGCTAACCCGGGAAGAGTTTCACGACCTGCTGACAAAGCTGGACGAGCCGGTACGGACCATGGTCACCGCAGCGATGTGCTGGGGGCTCCGGATTAGCGAGCTGCTGGCCATCCAGTGGCAGGATCTGGACTTCCTGAGCGGCACAGTTCGGCTGAAGCGGGGCATCGTCGAGGGCCGGGTTGGCCGGCTGAAGAACATGCCGTCTGAGGCCTCATTGCCGATGCACCAGCATCTCGCCAGCGTGTTGCTCGAGTGGCGCAAGCAGACAGAGTTCACGGACCTGGAGCAGTTTGTCTTCGCGTCGCCCTGGACTGCAGGGGAGCGGCCATACAACGGCGGCAAGATCCAATCGTCGATCCTGCGGAAGGTCGGCAGGGAGATGAAGCTGCCTTACTCGCTTGGCTGGCACACGTTTCGACACACATACCGCGCCATGCTGCGTTCTGTCGGGGCGCCGATCGATGTCCAGCAGCACCTGATGCGGCACGCGGACATCCGGACGACAATGCAGACGTATGGCGGAACTCGGCTGGAGGAGTTGCGGCCAGCGAATGAGGCTTTGGTAGAGGGGCTGTTCGGGAGGAGGCAGTGAAATCGTCCTCCAATCGTCCAAGCCTTACAGCAACGCCTTTAGAATGAAAGTCTTATGGTGCGGAAGGGGGGACTTGAACCCCCATGCCTTTCGGCGCCACCCCCTCAAGATGGTGTGTCTGCCAATTTCACCACTTCCGCACGCTGGTTAAGCCGAAGTATACCTCATTGATGTCGGCAAGCCGAGCCCCAGACAGCCCACTGCCGTGCTCCAGATATGCGGCCCCGCCACCGGCCAGATCGATGTCTCGAGATCGCCGGGCGCGAAGCACGAGACCATTCAATCAGGGTGACTGTGCATGTTTGCGAAGTATGCGGCGCTCTCCAGAGCGACATCCGAGAAGTGGTGAGCAGGATCTGGATATCTCACTCCGCAGCAGGACGGTGGCCAAGGAATCCGTCCTCAATACTGAGCGAATCGATCACGCCTTCCTGCTCCAGTGCCGCTACACCAACCCCGTGAGCTTTTAACCCGCCCGCGATCGTCAATCGTTGAACCGAGCCGCCGGGCTTGATGCTCAAGGCAACAGCAGCGAGCTGTGTGAGTACGCCTTTGACCAATGAGGGTCCAGTGCCACCAAAGGTCTCAATGCCGCGCCGTACGCGCAGTTGCCCTATGGGTTGGCTGATTTGCACGCCGACGGCACCGTCACCGTGCGTAACGATACGATCGAACTCTGCACGCCGCACTGTTCCGGCATACACATTGAACCCGCGGGCCCCCGGTCCAAAGGTTTCGATCGGAGCGTCCAGCTGCAGAGATCCGATGGTCCCGAAGTTCACAAAGCCGATGGCGCTCGGACCTGTAGTCGTCACCTTTTCCTGAACGAACCACCGATCGACGGTGCCCCAATTGTCGAGAGCCATATCGTTACTACCCAGAGTGACCACCGGCGCAAAGTTTCTGACTACATCCACTCGAGCGCCGTAGAGGACAAACACCCCGCCACTGATCTGGTCGGCCGTCCCCGCCGGGATCATTCCATTCGCGTACACGGCACCTATGGTGAGTTGTTCCACCTCGACGGTGCCCGCGTTTTCTCCGCCACACACAAAAAGGCCCGTCCCAAGCACAGGGCTCCCCGGCCGACCGATAGAGATGTCCTGCAGGTTGGCCGTCAGCACAGAGTCCTTGGTCGCCTGCATGTTCCAGAGCGTGAAGGCCCCCTGCACCACACGGACACCGTAACCTTTCGGCTGCTCGGACTCTCCCCGCGAGTCCGCCTGAGCCACATGCAATCCCCGAATCTCGACATGTCCGTTGCGAGTCTGGTCCCGGCCGAGGATTTGCACGCGGCCTATTGTCTGAATATCTCGAAGTTGTAGATAGCCGCAGCTGCGGATGGACGTGTCATTCCAGACCGCGCGCTTGTTCGGCGTCACACTGATCTTGAGGAGACGCAGCTCATTGTCCGCGGTGCAGCAGATACCGTCTTGTTCTGACCGGAACGTGAGGGTAAACATTTCGCCTCCACGGCTCCGCAAGCGCTGCCCAGGCTGTAAACGCACTTCTGGCAAATCAACGAGATCACGCTCCAGGATGAGGTCCCGTACCTGTGCCTCCCCGATGGCTCGCAGCAAATCATCGTTCGTCGCGATCGATCTGGATCCATCCTGCATTGGCTGGTTCCCCCTCTTGCGTGCTCGCCATTGCCGCCGCAGAAGGATTCGCAGGAAGGGTCCTTTTGCTAGCCGGCGATAGACGAACTCTAGGGGGCCGAGACCTTGAAGTCAAGATATCGGGGGATTCGCGTGTGCTCCACCGATCAAACAGACGCCGCCATCCGTCAGACTCCGAGCGCATCCGGTGCCGACGACCTTGTGGAGGAGGGTCGCAACCGAGTGAACGCTTTGCGTTGTGAGCTACTCAAGGAAAGCGAGTTGCTTCGATCGTTCTCAAGCGTGGCTCGTCATTTGAATGCCGGGTGGCGTGTCCTTTGTGACGCGACGAAGCGGCTCTTATGAACCTTTGAAGCAGCCGGTCATTGAAGAGCTTTATTAAATCGCTCGAGAAGCTGTTACGAATGCATTCCGTCATTCAGAAGCGAAAGAAACCGAAGTCGAACTGAAGAAGAGCACTGATCAGTGGTCGTTACGTGCCGAGGTAATGGCGTAGGTGTTGAATGCTCAACCGTGGCCACCTTTTCACGAACACTGCACTAGGAGCTGCGGGGATGATGGAGCGCGCAAAACTTAGAGGGGCAAGCTTTCTCTCCGACAGCTCCTGCTCGAAGAACAGCGATGGAAGCGCCTGATTCGAATGAAAATCTGCATGTAAGCTTGCGATCGACCTAAGAATCCAGGGTAGCCGCTGGCGTCTCCAGGTGGTACCTTGACATCAAGCGGACGCGGTGAGTAGTGTCTCCGTGTTGCGTGGCGATACGGAGCGGCGCATAGCTCTGCCGCACTGCAACACGTCCGCTAGTCTCTGCGCTCTCGTTGATCAGGCTACCTGGCGCAACTGAGCTTGACTGACGCTGCGCAAGCGTCGGGTTCCCGGAGGTGCAAGTGAAAGCAGCAGTCATTCTTGCCTATGGTGGCTCTGACGTTTTCCGCTATCAGGATCATCCGGACCCGAGTCCCGGCCCTGGGCAGGTCCTGGTGCGCATCGCGGCTGCGAGCATCAATCCAGTCGATCTGCTGGAGCGTGCGGGCATGCTGAAGGAGTGGAAGCCGCTGGCATTCCCTGGCATCCTCGGCTGGGATATGGCCGGCATCGTGGTTCAGGCTGGCCCTGGCGTGGAAGGTTTCCGAACCGGGGATCGCGTGTTTGCCTGGACCTTCGGCACCTATGCGGAATTGTGCGTTGTGGACGTAAGCGTCCTCGCCAAGGTTCCGGATGCTGTGGATCTCATCGACGCGGCAACTCTCCCATTGGCGGGAACGACGGGTAGTCAACTGATCGCTGTGAGCAGCGGGCTCCAGCCGGGTCAGACGGTGTTGATCTCTGGCGCCCTCGGGTCTGTGGGTCGGGCAGCCGTATGCACCGCAAAGGATCGCGGAGCTCATGTGATTGCGGGAGTGCGCAGCGGCGACCTCGATGCGGCTAAGAAAACTGGCGCGGATCGCGCGGTGGCGCTCGACGATGAGGCTGCGTTTGCTTCGCTGGAGCAAGTGGACGTCGTTGCGAATACTGTGCGCGGAGAGACGGCGAGCCGTCTGCTGGCGAAGGTCAAGAGCGGCGGCGTCTTTGCCTCCGCGACAGGCCTTCCGGAAGAGAGTGCCGCATTCCCATCCGTGCAGGTGAAATCCTTCGTTTCAAAGCAGGATCCAGCTACTTTGGCCTTCCTTGCCAAAGCCGCAGAACTTGGGAAGCTTCAGATTCCGATCGCTGGCAAGTTGCCTCTCAGCGATGCACGAGAGGCGCACGAGAGGATGCAGCAGGGCGTGAACGGGAAGATTTTGCTTATTCCATAGTCTGCGTTGATGCATGCGCACGATGCGTAAGCTTCCGGCCGGCCTTCTTTGCTGCCTTGACATCAAGTAGTATCGTCTTCGTGCTGGTCGCTCAGCTCGTTATCGATGGCTGTTGCCGACACAGGAGGCATACACATGCAGGGTCTATCGCAGAAGGTGGCATTGGTCACCGGGGGCTCTCGTGGAATTGGAGCCGCTATCGTTCGGCGGCTTGCGGCAGAGGGGGCAGCCGTCGCTTTCAGTTACGTCGGCTCAAAGGAGATTGCCGAGAAACTAGCACTCAGCCTCGACGCTACAGGGAAGCGGGTCTCAGCGATCCAAGCTGATCAGGCCGATAGTGCGCAGGTCACGGAGCTTGTGCGGCGTACGCATCGTCAGTTCGGACGCCTGGATATTCTCGTCAACAATGCGGGGGTGTTTGTCACGGGATCGGTCGATGATCCCTCTGCCGACATCGATGCGTTCGACCGACAGTTCGCAATCAATGTAAAAGGTGTGGCGACGGCGGTGCGCGCCGCGGCGCCCCTCCTCTCGGACGGCGGACGCATCATCAATATCGGAACCGTCTTTGCTACCCGTGTTCCGGTCCCGGGAGTTGGAGACTATGCGGCAAGCAAAGCAGCGGTCGCTGCTTATACACGTGCGTGGGCGCGCGACCTGGGACCTCGCGGCATCACGGTGAATGATGTGCAGCCTGGCGCCATCGCAACCGACATGAATCCCGAGACATCCGACTTTGCGCCCTACCTCAAGCAGATTGCAGCGCTCGGTCGCTATGGACAACCGGAGGAGATCGCTTCCGCAGTAGCGTTCCTCGCAAGCTCCGACGCCAGTTACATCACTGGCACAGTCCTCAATGTCGACGGCGGTCACCTCACCTAACGCTTGATGCAAATTGGCCTCGCATCGCCACCTCTCTATCAAAGAGCACGCATGTTCAATGCCGCATGTCATCGCAGGATGATCCCTCAGAGAAGCGGCACCTTTGAGTCAAGTCATCGATGGAACATACCTCACCCAAGGCAGGGCTAGTTGAACCTCGCAGTGTTCGTGATCCTCGCCATCGCCTTCGCAATGCCTTCCCCATTTGCTGCAGCGCAAGGCTGGTTTGGTACGTGGAAACTGGACCGAGCGCACAGTCATCTTCAGGGGCCAACGATCACGATAGTGCGCGTCCCAGGTGGCTACCACTTCGAATTCGGCGCCACCAGTTTCACCATCGGGGATGACGGCAAAGACTACCCGACTGTTCCGACGCGCTCCACGAGTCTGAAGCAGACCGGCGGCCGCTCATGGTTCCGCGTGCACAAGATCAATGGCCGCGAGGTGGATCACAGCACCCTCACGATCAGCCCCGATGACAAAACACTTCTGATCCACACCACGGCTACCGACGTCGCCGGGGTGGAGCACTCCTCTGACGACAAGGAGGAACGCATCGGCGAAGGCGACGGGCTAGCGGGGACCTGGCGGAGCACAGTGGCTGGTATCAATGTCTCTGAAGAGATCACTCTCAGTGATGCTGGGCAGGGCAGAATACGGTGGGACCTACCCAGGGAAGAGCAGTTCTACATCGCTCTGCCGAATGGGGTGGCCGTGCCGCTCCAGGGGCGACACTCTGTTCCTGGTGTCACGGTTAGCGTGTGGAAACAGTCTGCGACCGCAATGCATTGGACTGTTTTTGTGGATGGTCGCGCCTACACGAATGGCGAAGACGTACTATCCGCGGACCGCAAGACACTGAGCGAGACGACCTGGCCGGCTGCCAACACCCAGGAAAAGCAAAGAGCGGTGTACCGGCGGGAACGGAGTTTCTAGACCCGCCGGCTAGCTTGTGAGTTTCCGGGCATTTTCACCTTCCGCTGTCACTTGTGAGACAGATCCCACTCGTTCTCGCCTTCCGGATGGTATCTTGATGCAAAGATATTGCGCCATCGGCTCGCGAGGGGTGGATCGATCATGTTTCCGCGCAGACACAAGGCGCCCAGAGCGAACGAGCCGCGTCTCTGCAAGTCCCTGGCAGCAATCCTCATAAACTGGCCAAAGTCAGTCGTACACAGCTTCGGTGTCGCACTCAGGCTTCGCAGGTTGGGGACACTTTTCGCTCTGGTTGTGATCGGCTGCGTCCTGTTCTTCTGCACATTCAACGTGAGTGCGTCGCAGGGCTTGCATCTGGACGAGTTGGACCGCCGGAGCTGGACGGCTGCGGATGGTGCGCCACTCCACCTGTACAAGCTCGTCGAGGATCGCGATGGATTTTTGTGGATGGTGTCGGTCTACGGCCTGTACAAGTTCGATGGATTCCGTTTCTCTGAAGTACGTCTGCCGTCCGATCTGGATCCGACTGGAATTGGCAGTCTGAAGTTAACTGCTGACGGTACGATCTGGACCGCATCCAATCTTGGAACTTTCCTCAGCATCGAGCACGGCAGGGTCACCTCACACCTGAAAGATGAAGGAATACCCTCCGTAGCCAGTTTCGGTGGAATTTCGGAATTTCCTGCGGGCAGCATTTGGGTCGTCTGCAATCACCGCTTGCTGCAGTTCCGATCAGGCAAGTGGTATGACGAGACGCGCACGAGCGGTTTACCGGGAGAGCCCGTCACCACCTTCTCCGACCTTTCTGGTATGCAGTGGGTGGTGACCAGCAGAGCGGTCGTGTCTCGAAGTCCGGGAGAGTCGCGGTTCCACGCCACAAACCTGTCATGGTCAGCAAATCTCAAGATGCCACAAGCGATCGCAGAGAACGCAAAGGGTGATCTGTGGATTGATTCGGTCTCGCCTGGCGAGGCAAAGTCGATCGTGCGCCAGATCAAGGCTGGCAATGCAATTGTGCCGCATGGGAATTCGTTCTCATTCCCGTATATCGTCTACGACATCAATTTCGACCACTCCGGAGCACTATGGATTGCTGGATCGGGTGTCACACGTATTACAAATCCCGGCGGGCAGGGTTCCGCGAAACCTGTTCTTGAGCATCTCGGCGGCTCACAAGCCGGAATATCGGTTGAGGCGCATGGGATAGCCATCGACACGGATGGTGACGTCTGGATCACCTCGAAAGCGGGAATCGAACGTTTCCGGACACCTGTTCTTGTTGGTAGCACGGAGGCCATGGATGCTGCGAGCTACCCGGATGTCGCGCAAGGGAGTAACGGCGACGTCTTCCTCGGAGTACGCAATCGGCCGATCCTGAAAGGACATGGTGGGAAACTTACGCCAGTTGGGAAAGTGATCAAAAATGGCGTCTTTTGTCTCTTCGTGGATCGATCGGGAACGCTATGGTTCCACGATCGCCAGTCTCTCTGGCGTGAAACGAAGGATGACCTGACCAGGGTAGCTATTCCGCAAGGACTCGATTTGTATCACCTGCGGAAGATCTTGCAGTCGCCAGAAGGGCTCCCCCTCTTCATTTTCCGAGAGCAAGGAACGTGGACATTCACGGACGGAAAATGGAATAGAGTGCAGTCGCTCGAGCGGAGCGGGGCTCCTATCGCAACAGCTATCGTCGATCACAAAGGAGACCTCTGGGCTGGCTATACATCCGGAGCGGTTGTAGAGTTCACGAGCCGCGGACCGCGCAGCTATCTGTCGCCCGCTTCTCAGGATCTCGGTTACATCTACGGCATCTTCGACACCACTTGCGGGACGTTGGTGACCGACAAGAACTCGATCGCGATCGCGCGGGATGGTCGACTGAGGCGGTTACACTTTGCGGATGACTTACCGGTCCGGGGCATTTCCGGCATCGTGCAGTCAGCCGACGGAGCCTACTGGCTCAACGGATCCGATGGCGTCGTCAGAATTTCTGCTCAGGAGTTCATCACCGGAGCAAAAGATCCGAAAAAGTCGCGAATCCATGGCAGCCTCTTCAGGGAGACGCATGTGCGCGGGCCTGCTCCCGTGACATTTGACATGCCGACTGCAGCCCGCGATGCCACTGGGCGGCTCTGGTTCAACACATCAGACACCATCGCCTCGGTCGACCCGGCCGCATTGAAAGCCGAGAAAGAACCTCCGATTTTGAGTGTGTCGGCCGTGGTAGCGGACGGTCAGAAGCTCCAGCTGGACCAATCGATTCCAGCAGGAACCAACACCGTCCGTATCCAGTACTTCGGCAGCAATCTGACGGCGCCAGAGAAGGTGAGGTACCGCTACAGGCTGACCGGGGTCGACCGGGATTGGCAAGATGTGGCGGACCGAACCGAAGCGGTCTACACCCAGTTGCGGCCGGGCCGACACAAGTTCGAGGTCTTGGCGACGAGTGACGAGGGTATCTGGACAGCACCTGTTACAGAAACCATTCTCGTCTTGCCCCTGTTCTATCAAACGAACTGGTTCCGCATACTCGTTGCGCTCTTGTGTTGCGTCGTGGTCGCTTGTCTCTATCACCTTCGCATCCGGCATATCAAGATGAGACTGCGTCAGCTTGCGGAAGAGCGGGCAGACGAACGCGTGAGCATCGCACGGGATCTGCACGACACGCTGCTCCAGGGTGTGCAAGGCCTCATGCTCAGCTTTCACGTTGCCGTGCAGGAGGTACGCACCGAGGGAACCGCGCGGCAGATGCTCGAGCAGGCATTGGACAAGGCGGAACGGATCATTATCGAGGGCAGAGATCGCGTCAGCAAACTTCGCTCCGATAACCTCAGAGAGGTCAGTCTTCCGGATGCACTGCAAGCGCTGGGGTCGGAACTGAACGAGCCACCGACTGCCGCTTTTCACCTGACTGTGGTTGAGCGGGAGCGGCAAATCTACCCGCCCGTCAAAGAGGAGTTCTTTTGCATCGCGCGTGAAGCGATTACAAATTCTTTTCGCCATTCGCGAGCACGGGAGATTGTGATTGAACTCGCGTACGAGACGCGAAGGCTCACGATGACCTGCCGGGACGACGGATGTGGATTTGACCCGTGCGGCATCCGGGAGCTGCCCCGCAGCGATCACTACGGCGTGGTCGGCATGCAGGAGAGGGCAAAGAAAATCGGTGCGTCTTTCGAGTGCGACAGTTCTCCCGGCCATGGTACGAAGGTCGTGATCTCTGTCCCTGGCCGGTTGGCGTATCTGCGGGTGCGGTCACGGTTTCCATGGCTTCTCGTCGTCTCAAAAGAGGTCTAGCACTCGCGCCTGTTCAAGAACGGGTGCAGAGGCTGCTCCAACCGCTGCTAGGCCACAGAACTCATTGCTGCTTCGCGCGCAGGCGCGTCGAGCCCCCCAAAAGTAGGGCGTCTTTCCCTAGGAACCGTGAAACCATGGTCCTGCTGGTCGCTAACGGGCGATTGGTCATGGTCATGATCCAGGCGAAAAAAATCCGGATTGCTGTCGTCGATGATCACCCGGTGCTTCGCGAAGGGCTTGTCTCGATGATCAACAGCCAGAGCGATCTGTTGATTGTCGGCGAGGCTGCAACCGGCCAGGCCGGCATCACGCTCTACGTGCAGCACCATCCAGATATTCTGCTCCTGGATCTCAAACTGCCGGATCTGAGCGGTATTGACGTGGTCACGGCCGTTCGCGAGTCTGACCCTGACGCGAAAATCATTATCCTCACAACCTATCTCGCAGACGCACAGGTACTGCGAGCCCTCAAAGCTGGCGTTCGCGGATATCTGCTGAAGGCGACTCTGCGGCGAGATCTCCTGAGTACCGTACGAGCCGTTTACAACGGCCAGCGCCGTCTCCCTCCGGAAGTCGCTTCGGAGCTTGCGACCCACGCCATGGATGATGCGCTCACTCCCAGGGAGATAGAGATCTTGCGACACGCACTTGCAGGCTGCTCAAACAGGATCATCGGCGAACGCCTCTCCATCAGCGAAGACACCGTCAAGGGGCACATGCGCAACATCTTCTCGAAGCTCGATGCCAACGATCGGACTCATGCGGTCACCATCGCGTTGAAGCGCGGGATCATCGAGCTGTAGAAGAGTGACACCGCAACAGCACTCTCCGGCTGCTTCTGCCCCCTCCGAATAGGGGGCCTTCTTTCGCTCCGAAGGTGAGTTGGGATCGTGCTGCGGACTGAGTAGCCTCACAGCAGTAACAGCCCGCTGAAGCTTTCATTGGTTTCTCGCGGCATGCAGTTCAGTCCGGCGCTTGATGAGTCCAGGAGCGGTGATGATGCACCCAATCGAACAGATCAGTGACGGCGAAGCTACTCATGTGTACGCCAAACGCGGCAGAGTGCGCGTTGCCAGAGGGAAGAATGATAGGCACGCCTATCTGGACCATCGCTCAGACCTTGTCGCCTATCCGTGTCTCGAATCTCACCAGATTGCAGATGCAGCAGAATTCGGCGATGCCTGTTCCTTCCGCAAAGGAGAGCACCTGGTGCGAACGGGCGAAAATCCGTTCAACTGCTTCGTTCTCCTCTCGGGCAGTGCGTGCGTGCTTGATTTCACGGCTGGCACGCGCCGCGTCTTCACACGCTATGGTGCTGGATATTTCACAGGAGACGTCCACTTATTCACCGGCAGAAGGGCGCTCATCACCATTGAGGCGGAGACGGACATCGAAGCAATCCGGCTGACCCCGCAGAAGCTTCGGGAAATCTTCACCAGCAGGCCGTTATTAGGCGAAATCCTGTGGAAGGCCTTCCAGCGTCGTCGTGAGCTCCTGTCCTCCTCTCATTTTCGCGGCCTGACTGTGTTCGGTGCCCGCGAGGACAGTGTCACGCATGAGCTTGTCGAGATGCTTTCACGGAACATGGTGCCTCACGAGTGGCTCGATGTGTCTATGCCAGAGAACGAAGCGCGCCTCGTGGCGTGTGGATTGAGGAAGGGACATTGTCCGGCAGTAGTGCATGGCAGTGAGGTTCTGTTCGAGCGGCCGACTCGTGTGCAGGTCTCTGAGTACCTCGGACTCCGGCGCAAGGTCTCTGGCAGACACTACGACGTCGCTATCTTGGGCGCCGGACCATCTGGACTGGGAGCAGCTGTGAATGCGGCTGCGGAGGGACTATCGACGCTGGTGCTGGATACGGTCGGGCCCGGCGGCCAGGCAGGAGCAAGCTCCCAGATCGAAAACTATGCCGGCTTCCCGGCGGGCGTGAGCGGTAGGGAACTCGCGAATCTCACCTACATGCAGGCCCTCAAATTCGGTGCGGAGTTTGTGTCTGCCGCCACGGTGCAGGCACTTGAACGCCGGCCGGACGGCACTTATGCAGTGAAGACTCGGGAGGGAGATTCAGTGTCGGCTGGCGCGGTGATCCTCGCGTTCGGAGTGTCGTATCGCTTGCTTGCCGTGGAAGGCGTCAGCTCTCACTATGGTGCTGGCGTCTACTACAGCGCGACGATGATTGAGGCCTTACGCTGCAAGGGCGGCCATGTCCACATCGTGGGTGCGGGCAACTCAGCCGGACAGGCGGCCATGTTTCTCTCGCAGCATGTATCGCGCGTCACCTTGATCGTCCGGTCTTCAGACCTGCGCAACAGCATGTCGGACTACCTGGTTCGGCGGCTGCTTGCCAATACGAAAGTAGACGTTCTGTACAGGACACAGGTGACCTCAGTGGAGGCGGATAGCTATCTCAGAGCCGTGTCGGTGACGCATGCCGATGGTTCGCAGTCGCGCTTCGCGTCATCGGGACTCTTTGTGTTCACCGGAGCAGAGCCCCGCACTGCTTCTCTTTCCCCCCAGCTTGCGACCGACGCAAAGGGATTCGTCCTGAGCGGAGCCGCCGTCTCGAAGCTGCCCGGCTGGAGAGAGACACGCTGCCCACTCCCACTGGAAACGTCATTGCCCGGCGTCTTCGCTGCTGGCGACTGCAGGAGCGGCAGCGCGAAGCGTGTTTCTTCGGCCATCGCGGATGGTGCACTGGCCGTCGCCAGCATTCACGAGCATCTTGCTCGATCTCGTCAGCCGGGCTCATGGTTGCCGCCGATGGCGGGATAATCGCGTCGGGCCGTCGACTGCGTCCATGCGCTGCATATCTGCGGATCGATGAGAAATGGTGCGGAGGTGGGGTGCATGTGGTGCGATCCACGTGGCTGAATGCAAGCAACTCGCGTCGCCGATTGCGGCCCAGTCATCGCCGCGGCCGCAAGATGACGAATCTCAATTTGCGACAGAATGCATTAGCGCTCCATCCGTTCAGTAGCTTCGTTGAAGCAGGGGAATGATCTGCCTCGAGCCTTTGTTCGAGTCAGTGGCCGCTACAGACCGACGCTCATACAAGCAGAAGAATTTTGCCGTTCACGCCCTTCTGCAGTTCGATCTGCCCCTGGGCAGCCTCTCTCAGTGCCAGCTTGCGCACGATCGGAATGATGAGTTTTCCTGACTTCACCGCCAATGCCATAGTGACAATGGTTTTCGCATCCGACTTCGCATACACCTCGACCTTGCGGACGTTCGGGCGCGTCGCGGCATTCGCTGGCTGTCCGAGAACAGACGCAAAGACGCCGCCATCCTTCACCACTCCCAGCAGGCTCTCCGCAGTCTTGTGCCCAACCGTATCGGCTACGGCATCCACCGGTTTCAACTTGGCCATCGCGCTCTCATCATCCAGCGCGAGGACTTCATTCGCGCCGAAATTGGTCGGATCGCCCAGGTGACGCTTCAGCACTCCGGCGATGACATGCGCGCCCCGCTGCTTCGCGGCATATACAGCGCTGCGTCCCACGTTTCCCGCCGCTCCGGAGACAAGCACCCGCTGTCCAGAGGATGCGCCCGTACCGAGAGAGATCAGCTGTTCCCCCGTCGTCGTCACCAGCGGCAGGGCAGCGATCTCCTGCAGGTCCATGCCATCGGGAACTTTGGCGAGGTCCGAAGCCTTCACCACGCAGAGCTCTGCATACGTTCTGTTCGTCATGGCGAACACCTTCTCGCCCGCGTTGAACCCGTTGACGCCGTCGCCCACCTTCTCCACGACGCCCGCTACATCGATGCCGAGAATGGCCGGGAACTCAAGCGAAATCATCGACTGCACCTGGCCGGAGCGGATCATCACGTCGAATGGATTGATGCTGACCGCGGCCACGCGCACCAGCACCTCGCCCGGTCCGGGAACGGGATCGGCAAAGTCGCTGTAACTAAGCTCTTCGGGGCCACCATACTTGTGCAAGAGAACTGCTTTCATAACTCGCTCCTCGCTCGACCCGCATCTCTTTCCATGCGCCAGGCCATGGCTTATATCCTCAGCCCAAAGCACCAGCCCAAGATAGGCGCAGGAAGCCTTGACGTCAAGGCTAAGGCGTTAGATCATCAGTGGACTGGATAGAGCAACGAAAGGGTGCATAGCGATGAACAAGGATCAGAAGGGGATCAATCCCGCCGTCAAACCGAGCGGCGATGGTTGCGTGGAATGTCTGCAGACAGAAGGCTGGTGGTTGCACCTGCGCCGCTGTGCGGAGTGTGGCCATGTTGGCTGCTGCGATTCTTCGCCAAGCCAGCACGCGTCGAAACATGCCAAGGCCGAAGGACATCCTATCGCCGCAAGCTTTGAGCCGGGCGAGGACTGGTTTTACGACTACGAGCGGAAACACATGATGGCAGGTGTTGAATTGGCTCCGCCTCATGCCCATCCCACGCACCAGCCTGCACCCGGGCCTGCCGGCAAGGTTCCGCGCGACTGGCAGTCTCTGCTCAACTAACCCGGTTCACTTCGGCCAGCTGCGAGATTGGACGGGCCTTTCAACCGGCCGGCGCGTCGCTCACCAGGCTGTCTTGGAGATCCACAATGGGTAAAGGACGCATGGAGGCCTTCAGCGATGGAGTGATCGCGATCATCATCACGATCATGGTGCTGGAGTTCAAACCGCCACATCAGACAAGCGCAGCCGCGTTAAGGCCGGTGCTTCCTGTCTTTCTGAGCTACGTCTTGAGTTTCGTGTACGTCGGCATCTACTGGAACAATCATCACCATCTGCTGCAGGCTGCGCGGCATGTCAGCGGCGGCATTCTTTGGGCGAACCTGCACCTTCTGTTCTGGCTTTCTTTGACCCCCTTCGCAACTGCCTGGATGGGCGAGCCTCCGTTGTCGCCGTGGCCGGTTGCGCTATACGGAGTCTTGCTGCTCTTCGCGGCGTTCGCGTATTTCATCCTCACGAAAAAGCTCGTGCAGCAGCATGGCCACGACTCGATGCTGGCCAACTCCGTCGGTCGCGATTGGAAGGGCAAAGTCTCTCTCGCGGTGTACCTGGTCTCGATCGCGCTGGCGTTCTGGCGTCCGGCCTTTGCGTGCGGTGGGTACGTACTGGTTGCGCTGATGTGGCTTCTGCCTGACCGCCGCATTGAGAACGCCATTGCGAAAGACGCATCGCTTGTCCACACAGCTGAGTGACAGGGCGGAAGCAAGGAGGCCGAAGTGGAATCGTTCCAGGCGGGAGACCTGATTGAAGTCTCCTTCGAGGAGACTCCAGGTGAAACGATGCTGGCGACAGTCCTTCGCACTTTGTCCGACGAAGAGGAAGGGCTCAGCCCGGAGATCGAGGACTACGTCGCAGGATGGATCGAGGTGAGCGTAGCCGGCAGTGACGCTGTGCGCAGCATCACACTGGGCACCGATCTGCGGTATTCGCTGGACGGGCGTCACGTCACCCTCCGCAAACGCTGATACTCAATCCGCGTTTTTAGCTTTCGAAAGCTGCGAGCGCACGCCGCGGTCATCCTCTAAATCACCTCTCCAAGCACCAGGGCTACCATCTTCCTGTCGTCCTCCCACGCGCGTCGAGCTCTGAAGTCCGAGTCGCGAAAAAGCGCGCTGCTGCGTTGACGTCATGGTCTCCCTTGCACAGCGAATGTAGCCGAAACATCGGCCAACTGGCTGAGGCTCAGCGACGACAGGCCATTCCACACCAGCTGCACTCCAGTCGGTCAAGTTATCAGGAGCAAATAGCTGGACACTCTGATCATTGGCGATCAAGCCGCCAGTCAAGCGGGCTCGCCCTGCGGCATCTCGACGCTTCCGGCTTCGGTGTGCGCCATCATGCTCTGGTCCAAGGAGGAGAGGTGGCGATGTACGTCACCGATCACCACTGAGCCTTCCCCCACAGCAGAGGCAACGCGTATGACCGATTGGGAGCGCACGTCCCCGACGGCATAGATTCCGTGAACATTCGTTGCGTAGGGCGAGCCGTCGAACGAGCTTGCGCCCGCCAGATGGCGGCCTGCAGTATCAGGTTGGTGATATCTCGCTCGGATCGCATCAACCGCTGCAACGCGGCACGCCTCACATGAAGAACGACAGAATCGACGGATGCAAAGCCATCGGCCAACGTGCGACGTGAACTGATCAGGTGCAGCTCGCCCGTGAATTCACCGGGCCCTAGAGTCGCGATCTGTCTGGGCTTCCGGCTGTTGTCGAGCGCGAACACATCGATCGCACCTTGCAGGATGACGTACCAGTCGGCGTTTTGTCCGCCACTCGTGAGCACTTGCGTGCCTGCGGGAATCGACCGTTCGGTTCCATAGCCGCGGACGCGCGCGATCATCTCATCCGTGAGGATCGGATAGGCGAAGGCCGGACGGTTCCCCGTGAGGCCTGTGGGACACCTTCCGTCTCGACGTCGTGGCTCTCCTGTAGTCCCCAGATCCTGTAGCGCCGCACTGTCCTACGAACCGATGCTGAGACTGCACACTCTCCACTTGGACACGCCGGAGGGTCAATCAGAGAGTCCTGTGTGCCAGGGCAGCTGTTCCGGGCAGCGGCAGGCTTTCTGCTCATGCAGCGGTGTGTGCGAGTCTAAGTCCCGACCGGTTTCTTACTTCGGCGGGTTCGTTGGCGAAAAACTGTAGCGTGCAATCTTCCACGAACCGTTCTGGTCTCTCCGAAAGATGAAGAGCTCCTGGTTGCCCTCGGCACTCTTCGCGCCGGTAGCGTGCGTGGTCGTCGTTCCTGCTGAATTGGTGCGCACAAAGATCCAGTCAGGCGCCATCTGGACAAGCTCAACGATCTCAAACTTCACATGCAAGGTGATCGCCTGGAACACGGCATCGTAGGCTGCCTTGACCGCTGCCAATCCCACAGCGGACTGGCTGTAAGGCGGCATGAACACACCATCGTCCGCATACAGCGGCATCACCGCGCTTGTGTCAGATGCATTCAGGGCCGCGTTATACCGAGCAAGCACTGAGGTGACTGCTTCCTGGGGAGTCATACGTCTCCTTCGACCTCTGATGTCTTATATATGTACTCACAAACGGGCGAACCGCAAGGAATCTCTGCGGGGCAGCGCCGTCAGCCCGAGCACCCTCTGAGGCTATGGCTGAGGTACCTTGAAGTCAAGAAATACCCGCTGGATCTTGGTCCTGCCGTGGCGGACGGAAGCAAGCGGCCCTGGCAAGGGCAACGGAAGAGAGCTGGATTCTGCCGACGACAACTATGCTGGAACGCGTCAGAGTTAGGGCTGCGACTCTTCGCTCGCAGTGCCAAGGCGCCGCAGCAGATCGACGAGCTGGCCCCGCTCTTCACGCGAGAGACCGTGGACAGCTTTTTCCATGTCGATGCGATGCTGCGCGTAGCCCTTTTCAATCAAGCGGCGACCCTTGGCCGTTAGCTCGACCACGCGGATCCGCCGATCCTGCGCATGGTTCTTCCTCAACACCAGCCACTTGCTTTCCAGCCGATCGATCGCCGTCGTGATGGAACCCGTCGTCAGATCCACCTTATGCCCGATCACATTCACTGGGAGCGGCCCCTTGTGAAGCAGCGCTTCCAGAACTCGAAAATCTGAATCGCATAGATTGATGCGCCGCTTGCTTGCATCTGCCCGCGCCAGAAGCGCGCGATACGTCTTCCAGAGAACCAGGAAGACGTGGGTCCCGTCTGACTTCGCCTCGTGAGA